>CAXGVP010001094.1:0-1501 GCA_964013055.1 uncultured Albimonas sp. | reverse complement strand
GCCGCCTCCCTCGCCGAAGCGCATCCCCTGAACGACATCGGGCCCCGCGGGCGCATCCCGCCCCGGCGCAAGGCGCGGGGCGGGAGGCAGGTCGCGTCTCCGTCAGACCGGCGGGCGGCCGCGGACGGCGCGCGCGATCATCGCGATCAGGAACAGCGCGATGAACACGAAGAACAGGATCTTGGCGATCCCCGCGGAGGCGGCCGCGAGCCCGCCGAACCCCAGAACGCCCGCGATGATCGCGACGATCAGAAAAGTCAGGGCCCAACCCAGCATCGGTTCTACTCCTCTCTCAACTTGCCTGTGCAGCGCGTCCCGCTGCGTCGGCCTGAGGAGGAAGATGGACGTCGCTTGCGGCGTCTTGGCGCCAGCCGCGGGAAATTTGCAGGGCGCATTGTGGCGTTTTCGCCATCACGAAGGCGAGAGCGGCCACGATGCCCTCCGCGATCAGGAGTGCTCCTCGCGGTGCGCCTCGACCAGGGCGCGGTTGTAGGCCTTCAGCGCATCGAGGTGGAACACCGCCCCCAGAAGCTCCGGCTTGCCCTCGGCGTCGCGCTCGACGACCGGGATGAAGGGGCCCGCGCCGCGTCGGTCGAACTGCGGCAGCGCCTGCTCGAGCGTATCGGCCGGGCCCAGCGTGGCCCCCTGCTCCACCAGGCTCCAGCACATGCCGTCGGGCGCGCCGTCGTCGGCGCCGCGCAGGCGCATCACATGGGTGACCTTGATGGTGCCCGGCAGCCAGGAGTCCAGCCCGCCCGAGAGGTGGATGTTGCGGCTCTCCAGCAGCGAGAGAAAGAAGCTCTTGTCCACCATCCGCGCGCTGACCACGGTCGCCATCGACACCGAGGCCATCACCGCCACCCCCGTCTGCCAGTCCCCCGTCAGCTCGAAGATGATCAGCCCCGTCGACAGCGGCGCGCCGAGGAACGAGGCCGCCACCGCCCCCATCCCCGCCAGCGCATAGAGGATCTCGGACCCCGAGACCGAGGGGAAGATCCCCACCGCGATGTAGCCGAAGGCGAGCCCGGTCAGCGCGCCCAGCATCAGCGAGGGCGAGAACACCCCGCCCCCCATCCGCCCCGCCAGCGTGATCGCCAGGGCCGCGGCCTTGATCAGGGCGAAGATCACCGCCTCCTGCAGGCCGATGCCGCCGGTCAGCGCGCGCGAGGTCGTCTCGTAGCCGACCCCGATCACATGGGGGAACTGCAGCGCGATCAGCCCCAGCAGCAGGCCGGCGACGCCCGGGCGCAGCCAGCGGGGGCAGCGGATCAGGCGCTCGAGCCGGTCGCCCCAGGCTTCGGTGACCAGGATCGCCTTCATCGCCGCCACCGCCGCCAGCCCGCAGACCAGGCCCAGGATCAGGAAGGCCGGCAGCTCCTGGTAGAAGGCGAGGGAGTGGCCCGGCAGCTCGAACTCGGTGATGTCGCCCAGGTGCACCCGGCTGACCACCGCGCCGGCGATCGAGGCGATGACGATCGGCGCGAAGGCGTGCAGCGCGAAG
>CAXGVP010001093.1:0-1505 GCA_964013055.1 uncultured Albimonas sp. | reverse complement strand
GGATCGAGCGCTCGCGCGAGGTACTGCTGGACAACACCCGCCGCTTCGCCGACGGGCTGCCGGCGAACAACGCCCTGCTGTGGGGCGCTCGCGGAATGGGCAAGTCGAGCCTGGTGAAGGCCGCCCATGCCCGCGTGAACCAGGGCCGCGAAAACCCGCTGGTGCTTGTGGAAATCCAGCGCGAGGACCTGCCGAGCATCGGCCGGCTGCTGACCCATCTGCGGGCCGCGGAGGCGCGTCGGTTCCTGCTGTTCTGCGACGACCTGAGCTTCGACAAGGACGACGCGCATTACAAGAGCCTGAAGGCGGTTCTTGACGGCGGGGTCGAAGGCCGGCCCGAGAACGTGATCTTCTACGCCACCTCCAACCGTCGCCACCTGATGCCGCGGGACATGATCGAGAACGAACGTTCGACCGCGATCAGCCCCTCGGAGGCGACCGAGGAGAAGGTGAGCCTCTCGGACCGCTTCGGCCTGTGGCTGGGCTTCCACGCCTGCGCGCAGGACCAGTACCTGGCGATGATCCGCGGTTATTGCGACGCCTACGGGATCGAGATCGGGGACGAGGAGCTCCGCGCCGAGGCGATCGAGTGGCGCCAGACCCGCGGCTCGGTCTCCGGCCGGGTGGCCTGGCAGTTCGTCACGGATCTCGCGGGCCGCAGGGGCGTGCGCATCGGCTGAGGTCGCCCGCGCGGGCGCGGCTCCCGCCCACCCACCCCGCCGCGCCCGCGCGGGCTTGCGCCGGGGGCAGGGGTCTCTCGTGAGATCAGCAGGTTGGCGGCGGGCGTTGAGACGCGCTTGGCCCTTGAAGCGAAAAGGCCGCCCCTGGGGCGGCCTTTCCGTCTTGTCTCAGGGTTTCGCCGCAAGCGGCTGCCACCTCAGAAATATTTCTCCGGATCCTCGGAGAAGGCGCCCTTGCGCACCTCGAAGTGCAGCGTCGCCGCGCCGGAGGTCGGGGCCCCGACCGAGCCGATGCGCTGGCCGGTCGAGACCGTCTCGCCCTTGCTCACCACGATGTCGCCCAGGCGGCTGTAGACGGTCATCATCTCGTCGGTGTGGCGCACCAGCACGATGTTCCCCCATTCCCCCAGCGAGCGCGAGACCAGCGCCACCGTGCCCGGGGCGGCGGCCGAGACCGGCTCGCCCGCGGTCGCGGCGAAGTCGACGCCGTCGTTGCGCTGGCCGGAGCCGGAGCGGTTGAAGGCCGACACGATGCGTCCCGGCACCGGGCGCGCCAGCTTGTCGGGCGCGACCGCCGGGGCGGCGGGGGCGGGCGCGGCCTCGACCGAGGCGGTCTGCACCGGCGCGGCGGCCGGCGCCGAGACGGGGGCGGACGCCGGCGCGGTCGGCGGCGGCGACTGGTACTGGCTCATGTTCGGCGAGGCCAGCGGCTGGGCCTGCATCGTGTCCGGCGGCAGCGGCGCGCCGGAGGAGGGCGGCGGCGTCGCCGTGCCCTCGCCCCCCGGCGGGTAGAGCGGAGCCGAGGTAGAGCCGCCCGCCGACCCC
>CAXGVP010001092.1:0-1506 GCA_964013055.1 uncultured Albimonas sp. | reverse complement strand
CGCTCGAGCATCGCGCGGATCAGGCCCCGGACCCGGCCGCCGCGCCGCTGCAGCCGCGCCGGCGCGCCCATCGCCCCCGACAGCACCCGCGTGTCGAAGAGCGGCACGCCGTAGGCCTGCACCGCCGTCGGCGGCGCCGAGAGCGGCGCGCCCGGGTCGGACCAGAAATGCAGGTCGCACAGCATCCAGGCGTGGCGCCCGGTCATGCGGGTCTGCATCTCCTCGAGGATCGTCGGCGCGCCGAACTCCCACGGGCGATGACCCAGCGCGTGCCAGCGCCGGCGCGTGGCCAGGTCCGGGACCGGGCCGATCTGGCTGTGGCCCAGCCCATCGCCCCGCCGCATCCGCCAGCGCGTCGTGAGCGGCGACGAGGCCCACAGCGCCCGCCGCAGCACCTGGGCGCGGCGCGAGCCCAGCGCCCGCATCCGGGCCGCCTCGGCCGCGGCCTCGGCCCAGGCGCCGGCGCGCAGGCGGTCGTGGAGGTAGTTGGGCAGCACGTGCGAGATCACGAAGTCGCCCCCGAAGCCGCCGATCATCGCGTCAGCGCCCCGCGCCAGAGCCGCCTCGTGCAGCGCCAGGCGCGAGCCTGCGCCGGCGTCCGCGCAGGGCTCGGCCAGCCGCCGCCAGGCGGGGTCGGCCCCGAGCAGCGGGTCGGCCGCGTCCGAGAAGACCTCGTGCAGCTGCAGGTTGGGGTACTGGGCGGCGAGCGCGAGGCGGGAGGCGCGCTCGCTCGGCTCGGCGCCGCTGGAGGCGCGGGCGGACCAGGCGGGCACCACCTCGCCCGCCGCCGCGCCAGAGCACAGCAGCGCCGCGATCAGCGAGCTGTCGAGCCCGCCCGAGAACATCAGCGCCGGCGCCCGGCCGAGGCCGCGCCAGCGGCTCTCGACCGCCAGGCGCGTGCGCTCGAGCATCAGCTCCACCACGTCGTCGTCCGAGAGGCCCCGCAGCGCCGGGTCCGGGCCCGGCGTCCAGTGGGGCGCGAGGCGCAGGCCGGCGGCGTCGATGCGCAGGACGTGGGCGGCGGGCGCCTCCTCGATCCCGCGCCAGGGGGTGCGGCCGGGGGCGGGGCGGTTGCAGGCGAAATAGTCGGTCAGCGCCTGCGGGTCCGGATCGCGGTCGACCTCGGGCAGGGCCAGCAGCGCGTGGGGCCAGGTGGCGAAGGCCACCACCCCGTCGGCGAGGCGCGCGTAGACCAGCGGCTCGGCCCCGATGGCGTCGCGCAGCAGGGTCAGGCGCGGGACCTGGGGATCGCAGATCGCGAGCGCATAGTCGCCCTCCACCGCCTGGGCGGCGGTCGCAAGCTCGTCGAAGCGGCCGGCGGCCTCGGCCGAGGCGATGCGGTCGAGGTCGCGCAGCGGCGCCGCCGCGGGGGGCCCGTCCTCGGCCGCGGCGGGGCGGGGGGGCGTCCAGATCCGGGCGAGCCCGGTCCAGGCGCGCCCGCCCGGCCCGCGGCGCAGCCAGGCGGCGGGGTCGAACAGCTCCGCGTAGGCACTGACTACTTCGGAG
>CAXGVP010001091.1:0-1507 GCA_964013055.1 uncultured Albimonas sp. | reverse complement strand
GGAGGACAGGCGCGGGGCTTGTTCTCGGGTGAGTCAGGAGCCCGCCGGAGGCTCCCCCCTGCGACGCCCCCTCTCGCCCTTCCCACAAGCGCAGGCCCAGCCAAGCCCGCCCGCAGGGCGCCTGCGGGCCCGGTCGCCGGCCGCCGTCAGACCGGGTCCTTGTGGACGATGACCTCCGCCTCCGGGAAGGCCGCGAGGATGCGGTGGCGCAGGCCTGCGCCGATGTCATGGGCCTCGCGCAGCGGCAGCTCGCCCGGCAGCTCGACATGGATCTGCACGAACAGCCGCCGCCCGGCGGTGCGGGTCTTGAGGTCGTGATAGCCCGCCAGCCCCGGGTGCCCGTCGGCGATCTCCTTGATCCGGCGCAGCGTCTCGGCGTCGGCGCCGTGGTCCATCAGCGCCCGCCAGCCGCGCCGCGCCACCCGGAAGGCGCCGGCCAGCAGCAGCCCCGCCGCCCCCAGCCCCACCAGCGAGTCGAGGTCCGACAGCCCCAGCCAGGCCGAGGCCGCCAGCGCCGCCAGCGCGCCCACGTTGGGCAGCAGGTCCGAGAGGTAATGCAGCGAATCCGCCGCGACCACCGGACTGCCGGTGCGCCGCGCGACCCGCAGCTGCCACCACACCAGCGCCAGCGTCAGGACGATGGACACCGCCATCACCCCCATCCCCAGCTCCTCGCGCGCCAGCGGAGACGGCGCGTCCGCCAGCAGCCGCGCGATCGCCTGCCAGCCGATCAGCAGCCCCGAGACCGCCACCAGCCCCGCCTGCCCCAGCGAGGCCAGGTCCTCGGCCGAGCCATGGCCGAAGGCGTGCTCCTCGTCCGCCGGCTTGGCGGCGTAGAGCACCGCCGCCAGCCCCGCCAGCGAGGCCACCGCGTCGATGGCGGAATCGGCGAGGCTGGCCGCGACCCCCAGCGAGCCAGTCTCGCGCAGGGCCCACAGCTTCACCAGCGCCAGCAGCAGCGCCACCGCCACCGCCGCCGCCCCGGCCGAGGCCGCCAGCCGGTCGTCGCCCTTTATGTTCAGCCGTCCGCTCATGGCGCGGGGTCTAGAACCGCGGGCGCACGCGGGCAACCGCTTCCGTCGCCGCGTCGGCGCGCGCCCAGCCTCGGCCGCCGCGTCGGCGCGCGGCCCGCCGCCCTCGTCGCGCGGACCCCGCGGCCTGCCGCCGTCGCCACGTGGGCGCCTCCTGTTTCCATCGGATCGCGAGAGTGCGCCCTGCCTCCGTCGCCGCACGCGCGCGCTCCGCTTCCAGCGCCGCATCCGCGCGCGACCGGCGCCCGGCGCCCCCGGGCCGCGGGCCGGCCGCGGAATCGCCCGCTTCCCTGCGCAGGGTGCGACGGAACCGGGAGGCCCCGCGCGTGACAATCGAAGGGGGGCGAGGGTCGCCGCCCGGCCGTCCGCATCCGCGCCGGAGACCAGACCATGTTCCACGCCTTCGTCAGCCGCCGCGGCGCCCTGCGCGCCGCCCTCGGCGGGGCCGGACAGGCGCCGCTCGCCTCGCTCGAGGT
>CAXGVP010001090.1:0-1511 GCA_964013055.1 uncultured Albimonas sp. | reverse complement strand
CGGGGGGCGGGTCGAGGAAGGGCAGGTCCTCGCGCGCCGCGCCCCACACCGCCAGCTCCAGGGCCAGGGCTGCGAGGTCCGCCTCCAGGATCTCGGGCGGAGGGTGGGCAGGCAGCGCGCCCTCCTCGCCGCGGGTCCACAGGCGATAGCAGACGCCGGGCGCCAGCCGGCCGGCCCGGCCGCGGCGCTGCTCGGCCTCGGCGCGGGCGACCGGCGTGGTGACCAGGCGCGACATGCCCGAGGCCGGGTCGAAGCGGGCGCGCCGCGCCAGCCCCGCGTCGAACACCACCCGCACCCCCTCCACCGTCAGCGAGGTCTCGGCGATGGCGGTGGCGAGCACCAGCTTGCGCCGGCCGGCGGGCGAGGGCGCCAGCGCCGCCCGCTGCGCCGAAAGCGGCATCGAGCCGTGGATCCTGCGGATCTCCACGTCCCCCGGCAGCCGGCCCGCGAGGCGGGAGGCCGTGCGCTCGATCTCCCCCACCCCGGGCAGGAAGGCGAGCGCCGAGCCCGGCTCCTGCGCCATCGCCTCGGCGATCAGGTCGGCCATCGCGTCCTCGACCCGCGGGCCGCGTCGGCCGGCCGGCGCGCGCCAGGGTTTCTCGAGCCAGCGGGTCTCGACCGGGAAGGCGCGGCCCTCGGAGGCGATCACCGGGGCCTGCATCAGCTCCGACAGGCGCCCGGTCTCCAGCGTGGCGGACATCGCCAGGATCCGCAGGTCGGGGCGCAGGGCGGCCTGCGCCTCCAGCGTCAGCGCCAGGCCGAGGTCGCCGGTCAGGGCGCGCTCGTGGATCTCGTCGAAGATCACCGCGGCGACGCCGGTCAGCTCCGGGTCGGTCTGCAGCATCCGGGTCAGGACGCCCTCGGTGACCACCTCGATGCGGGCGCCGGGGCGGGACTCGCCGCGGATGCGGTAGCCGACCGAGGCGCCGGGGCGCTCGCCCAGCAGCTCGGCCATGCGCTCGGCCGCGGCGCGGGCGGCGACGCGGCGGGGCTCCAGCACCACGATGCGGCCGGCGGCGGCCCAGGGCTCGGCGGCGAGCGCGAGCGGGACCAGCGTGGTCTTGCCGGCGCCGGGCGGGGCCTGGAGGACGGCGCGCGCGCCGGTCTCGCCAGCCTCGCGCAGGGCCTCGCGCAGGGCCGGCAGCGCGGCCTCGGCCGGCAGGCCCTGGAAGGGCACGCCGGGGGCGATCTCGGGCAGGACGTCGGACATGGGCGGAGCAGGCTTCCCGGGCGGCGGAGCGGACGGCCCCTGCCTAGCCCCGACGCCCGCGGCTGTCACGGGCCCGGCGCGCAGCGGGGCCGGAAGGCGCGCGGGGACGGCGCCCCGGGCGCCACGACGGGCCGGCTGCCCGAACGGGGCGGCCGGCGCCCGCGGCCCGCCTCGGGCGCCGGCGGCACGTCTGGGGCGCGCAGCAGCCGCCCCTGTCGCCCCCGGTCCGCCCCGCAGGTCGCCCTCGCCGATCCGGAAACGCCCGGTCCCGGGCGCCCCGCCGGGCCGCGCCCGCGCGCCC
>CAXGVP010001089.1:0-1513 GCA_964013055.1 uncultured Albimonas sp. | reverse complement strand
ACCGATTACGCCGCAGCCCGCGTCGCCATGGTGGACAACCAGGTCCGTCCCTCGGACGTGACCTCCTACCCGATCATCGACGCGATGCTCTCGGTCCCGCGGGAGGCCTATGCGCCCGCCCCCCTGCGCGAGGTCGCCTATGCCGGCGAGCATCTGCCGCTGGGCCCGGGGCGGGTGATCCTCGACCCGCGCACCTTCGCCAAGATGCTCGAGGCGTCCGACGTCGGCCCCGACGACCTGGCGCTCGATCTGGGCTGCGGGCTGGGTTATTCGACCGCCGTGCTCGCCCGTCTCGCCGCCGCGGTGATCGCGGTCGAGAGCGACCCCGACATGGCCCGCGCCGCCCGCGCCGCGCTGGAGGCCCACGAGGTCGACAACGCCGAGGTGATCGAGGGGCCGATGGCCGAGGGCGCGAAGGACCATGCTCCCTACAACGTGATCTTCACCCAGGGCGGCGTCGAGGAAATCCCCCAGGCGCTGCTCGACCAGCTGCGCGAGGGCGGGCGCCTGGTGACCATCCGCATGGACGGCGCCTATGGCCGCTGCGAGGTGTTCACCCGCACCCCCGCCGGCGCCTCCTCGTTCCGCGTGTTCGACGCCGCCGCTCCGGTTCTGGAAGGGTTCGAGAAGGCCGCCGCCTTCGAATTCTGATCGAACCGGCCCCGGGCCCGATCCTCCACGCCCCGGCCCCGCGCCGGGGCGTTTCGCGTTCCGGGCTCCGACTCCGCTGCCGTCGCCCATGCCGGAGGGTGAGTCTGCACGGTCACGCCCCGCCCGCGGCCGAACGGTGACGCGCGGTTTCGCTTTTCGGCCGCATTTCCCTCCGCTAGGGTTCGCCCGAAGGAGCCGGGTCGGCCCGCACCGCGCCCGGCTCGGCTGAAAACAGAGCGGAACAGAGGCGGGAACACAGGCAATGACGAGCAAACCCCTCGGCCTCGCGACGGCGCTTTGCGCGTTGCTCGCCCTGGCCGGGCCTTCGCAGGCCGAAAGCCTGGCCGACGCCATGGCCAAGGCCTACGCGTACCACCCCGGCCTCGCGGCCCAGCGCGCCGCCCTGCGCGGCCTCGACGAGGCCGAATTCCAGGCCCGCGCGCAGGCCTGGGGCACGGTCAACCTCCAGGCCGACTACGGCTGGCAGAACACCGACTCGCGGCGCTCGCTGGCGACGCCGCGGTCGCGCGACGATGCGGATCCGCTGGACCTGGGTCTGCAGGGCTCGATCCCGCTGTATTCCGGCGGCCAGATCGAGAACAGCTCCGAGGCGGCGCTGCAGGCGGTGCGCTCGGGGCGATCCTCGCTGACCTCGGCCGAGCAGAGCGTGCTGCTCGCCGCGGTCACCGCCTTCGAGGACGTGCGCCGCGACATCGCCCTGGTGGGCGTCGCGCGCTCCAACGTCCGGGTGATCGGCGAGCAGCTGAAGGCCGCGCAGGACCGGTTCGAGGTCGGCGAGGTCACCCGCACCGACGTCGCCCAGGCCGAATCCCGGCTGGCGGCCTCGCGCTCGACGCTGGCC
>CAXGVP010001088.1:0-1514 GCA_964013055.1 uncultured Albimonas sp. | reverse complement strand
GGCGGCCGCATCAACGGCGCCTGCATCGGCCCCCGCATCGGTGGCTGCATCGGCGCCCGTATCGGGGATAGCCGCGTCGGCGTCCGCCGCATCAAGAGCGGCCGCAATCGGTGCAGCCGCGTCAACGGCGCCCGCATCTGTGGATGCATCAGCGGCTGCATCGGCGGCGACCACATCGGAAGGGGGCGCATCGCTCGCCCCCTGCGCCCCGCCCGAAGCGGCGGCGCCGCGCCGCCCAACGGTCTCCCCGTCCCTGCCTTCAGGCGGGGACGGCGCGAGGCCGGGCAGCAGCGGCGCCTCGCGCAGCGATTCATCATTCGAGGCTCTTCGGCCCATGCGCGACTCCGCTTCAGACGGATGCCTGAAGGGTGGACCCAGAGGGTTAGCGCAGGGTTAAGACGCGCGCGGAGAGTTCACCGGAACTGGAAACCACGGCGAACCGATCAGCGGTCCCAGGTCGGGTGAAAGCGGCCGGCGGGGGAGAGGGTGAAGATCTCGCAGCCGTCCTCGGTCACGCCCACCGCATGCTCGAACTGGGCCGAGAGGCTCTTGTCCCGGGTCACGGCGGTCCAGCCGTCGGCGAGGGTCTTGGTCTCGGCCCGGCCCAGGTTCACCATCGGCTCGATGGTGAAGAACATGCCCGGGCGCAGCACGGCGCCGGCGCCGCGGCGGCCGAAGTGGAGGACGTTGGGCGGCTCGTGGAACTCGCGCCCCACGCCGTGACCGCAGAAGTCGCGCACGATCGAGCAGCGCTCGCCCTCGGCGTAGCTCTGGATGGCGGCGCAGATGTCGCCGAAGGTGTTCCCGGGGCGCACCTCGGCGATGCCGCGCAGCAGCGCCTCGTGGGTGACGTCGATCAGCCGCTCGGCCCGGCGGTTGGGGCGGCCGGCGACGAACATCCGGGAGGTGTCGCCATACCAGCCGTCGACGATCACGGTGACGTCGATGTTGAGGATGTCGCCGTCCTTGAGCTTCTTGGGTCCCGGAATCCCGTGGCAGACCACATGGTTGACCGAGATGCAGGAGGCGTGGCGATAGCCGCGGTAGCCGATGGTGGCCGAGGTCGCGCCCTGGTCGAGGATATCCTGCTCGATGCGGGCGTCGAGCTCCTCGGTGGTGACGCCGACGTCCACATGCGCGGCGATCCGGTCGAGGATGCCGGCGGCCACCTGCCCCGCGGCGCGCATGCCCGCGAAATCCTCGGGCTGGTAAATGCGGATTCCCTCGGCCGTTACGGCGGGCTGCGGCGCGTCCATGCCCGTATTCCTCTTCTCGTCTTCCGTAGTCGGCAATGTAGCGCATCGCGCCGACCTTGGCGACGGCCCCGGGGTCGCGCCCGGAGCGGCGCGGCGCCGCCCGTGGCGTGCGCGCCGCGGCAGGGTTCGGGCCGAAATCCCGGAGCGGCCGGGCGCCGGAGCTCGGGGCCGATGCAGGAGGGCCTGGCTCGACGGCGCGAGGCCTCCCCAAGGGGGCGCGTCGGCCGACTTGGCGGCGCGGGGCGGGCGCAGGTCGAG
>CAXGVP010001087.1:0-1514 GCA_964013055.1 uncultured Albimonas sp. | reverse complement strand
CGCATCGGCGGGGGCGGGCATGGCATCGCCGGCCGGCAGGGCGGGCGAGGACGCAGGATCGCCGGCCGCGCCGGGGGCGGGCGGCTCGCCCGCCGCGCGGGGCGGGGCGTCGGACGTCGCCTGCGCGGCCGCGGGCGGCGGCGCGAGCAGCGACGCGGCCAGCAGCGGGACGGCGAGGAGCGCGGGTCGGATCATCGGGCCTCCGGAATCGGTCGAGCCACGATGCCCCCGCTTCGCGGCGAGGGCGAGGCGCCCGGCGATCCTGCCGCCCCCCGCGCGATGGCCTGCGCGTCCCGCCCCGGGCGCCGCCGGGGCCGGGCGCGAGCGGAGGGGCCGGCCGGTCAGGCGGCGGGGACGGGTGCGGGCGCGGGCTCCGCCTCGAGCTCCAGGGGCCAGGGGAACAGCGCGCGCAGGCCGCGCCAGAGCAGCCAGCAGGCGGGGAGGAGCAGCGCGGCCTCGGCCCAGAACAGGGCGCCGGCCTCGCCGGAGAAGGCCTCGGCCACCGCCGCGGTCCCGCCGTAGGCCGCATCGAACACCACCAGGTAGCTGACCGCGGCGCCGAACATGTAGCTGGCGACGCCCGGCCGCCGCCCGGGCCGGTTCAGCCAGATCCGCGCGAAGGAGAGCAGCAGGAAGCCGGCATAGAGCGCCGGCAGACCGTAGCGAAGCATCGAAGGAAGGCTCCCGTCCCGGCGGGCGGGAGGGCCGCGCCGATGCGCCGGCCCGTCGCCGGCGACCGGAGCACTTGGGCGCCCCGGCGGGCTCCGGCAAGCGGGCGCGGGCTGCGACCGAACGGCAGCCCCTCGCGCCGCGGCCGGGGCGGGGCTATGCTCGCGCGGTCAAGGGAGACGCCGATGGCCGAAATCATCAACCTGCGCCAGGCCCGCAAGAAGCGCGGCCGCGACGACCGCCGCAAGTCCGGCGACGAGAACGCCGCCCGCCACGGCCGCAGCGGCGCCGACAAGGCCCGCGACGCCGCCGAGCAGGCGCTGGCCCGTCGCCGCCTGGACGGCCATCGCCGTGCGGCGGAAGGGAGCGCGGAGGACGCGGCCCCGGACGAACCCGACCGCGAGGACGGCGCGAAGGGCAGGGATGGCCCGCCGCCCGTGCGCGACGACCACGGGAATGCGGCGGAGTCCGCCCGCGGCGCCGAGGCTTCCGGCGTCGTGGAACCTGCGCGCGACGAAGCTGCGGGGGCGGATGGCTCGGGGGACCGCGGACGGGACGACGAGACCACCTCCCACGGGCCGGAGCGCGGTCCGGACGCGCCGCGCGGATGAGCGGCTACGCCCCGCCGCAGAAGCGCTCGCTGACCCTGCGCGGGCACCGCAGCTCGGTCTCGCTGGAGCCGGAGTTCTGGGCCGGGTTCCGCGCCGCGGCGGAGCGCCGGGGGCAGGCGCTGAACGCGCTCGCCGCCGAGATCGACGCGGATCGTCCGCCGGAGGTCGGCCTCGCCTGCGCCCTGCGGACCTTCGTGCTGCGCGAGGCGCTGGCCGGCCGCCTCTCCGCCGCCG
>CAXGVP010001086.1:0-1515 GCA_964013055.1 uncultured Albimonas sp. | reverse complement strand
CGCGATCCAGGGGACGTTCTTTCTCTATGTCTGGGAGCCCGCTGGCAACCGGGTGGAGTTGGCCAACGCCGGGGCGCGGCTGATCCTCGCGCCGGACTGGCCGCCGGTGAAGTGGACGCAGGCGGACCGGATGAAGGGGCAGGCCTGGGGGCTGAAGACCATCGAGTCGTTCCACACCCATGGAACCCCGCCGGTGGAGCGCTGAGGACTCCTGCCCGTCCTCGCGGGCATGGGACGGCCGGGAAGAGGGGGCGCTGCCCCCGTCCCTGCGGGACTCCCCCGGGATATTTGGAACCAGAGGAAGGACAGGAGGCGGAGATGACGGTTGTGGTTCTGGACGTGGCGCGGGCGGAGGCGGCTTCGGTGCTGGAGCAGGTCGAGGCAAGGCTCGCCGCCGAGGAGGCCAAGCGCGCGCGGCTGGCGGCGGGAGAGCTTGGCCTCGACCTCTACGACATGCGCGGGCGGCTCGCGGAGAAGGGGCTGCGGTACGTGTAAGCGGTTTGGGCTCGGAGCGGGGCTGGGGCGAACGGGTGGAGAGGGTTACGAGAAGGTGAGGGGTTTTGTGGCGGATGGCCCGAGAGGGGCGCGGGAGGTCAGGCGGGGCGGTGATCCTTGGGGACGGATGACGGTCCGAGGGCGCGACCTCCGTGGCCAAAAGATCGAAGGCCAGCGCCTACGGGCTTCACCTCTCCCGACTGACAACGGCCGACGCTGACCGGGACGGGCGGCGCGCCCCTCATAGGCGGGCGGCGGGCGGCGGTGTCCGCGGCATTCCCACGGTGCGCCAGAACGGCCTTCACCGAGGCTTGCCAGAGACTTTCAGGGAAGCGGGAAAGGCTGCGAGATGGATGGGATCGAGTGTCTCTGGATGGGGGGAGGAACGTCCAAGGGGGCGTATTTCCTCGCCTCCGACCAGCCTTCCGACGTGGCGGAGCGCGATGCGCTGTTGTTGAGGATCATGGGCTCGCCGGATCCGGTGCAGATCGACGGCATCGGCGGGGCGGACCCGCTGACCTCGAAGGTGGCGGTGCTGGCACCTCCCTCGCGCCCGGATGCGGACGTGGATTACCTCTTCCTGCAGGTTTTCGTGGACCGGCCTCAGGTGTCGGCGGCGCAGGCTGCGGCAACATCCTCGCCTGGGTCGGCCCTGCGGCGATCGAGCGCGGGCTGGTGGCGCCCACGGGCGACGAGACCGAGGTGCGCATCCACATGTGCAACACCGGCGAGATCGCCACCGCCCGCGTTCTCACCCCCGGCGGACCTCTCTACAATACCAATTGCCCCTCTTGTCCCCGCACCACTCACCGGTGGAGGTTGGCTGATCTACCCTTCACCCTCCTCTCGGGACCGGGTCAGCCGCTCCTTCTGCGCGCCACTCGAAGAGTGCCGGTAGGCGGCCCCTCCCGAGCCGCAGTCTTCGGCCTCCGGCGCGCGGATGACACGTGTCGACCGGCTCGCCGCGTGCGGTCAGTCCTCGAGCGACTTGACCGAGGCGTCGGCCTCGCCCGCGATCCA
>CAXGVP010001085.1:0-1515 GCA_964013055.1 uncultured Albimonas sp. | reverse complement strand
CCGCCGGATCCCCGGCAGCAGGCGCGAGAGGCTGACGCAGGCGCCCAGCAGCGCCGCGCCCACGCCCAGCCACAGGGCGACATGCACCCCCCGCTCGGGAGCCACGGCCAGGCACATCGCCACCGCCGCGGCGCCGACCGACTGGCCCAGCAGGCGCGAGGTGGCGAGGATGCCGCCCGCCCCGCCCGAGCGCTCGCGCGGGGCCGAGGACATGATCGCCAGCATGTTGGGCGACTGGAAGAAGCCGAAGCCCACCCCGCAGACCACCAGCCGCCAGCCGATGTCCACCGGCGAGGCGCCGGGCGCGATGGCCGAGACCAGCGCCAGGCCCGCCCCCAGCACCGCCAGCCCGAAGCCGCCCAGCAGGCCGGGGGGGATATGCTCGGACAGGCGCGGGGCGATGACCGACATCACCACCAGCGCCGCCGGCCAGGGCATGATCAGCAGGCCCGTCTGCACCTGGGAGAAGCCCAGCTCGTAGTGCAGCAGGAACGGCAGCACCACGAAGGACAGCCCCTGCACCGAGAAGGCCACGATCGAGGTGGCCGACGACAGCGCGAACAGCGGCGTGGTGAACAGGTCGGCGGCCAGCAGCGGCGCGGGCCGCCCGGTCTCGCGCCGGCGCAGCGCCACGGCCAGCGTGAAGCCAGCGCCGCCGCCCCCGCCAGCGCCGCCAGCGCCGGCCCCGCGCCCAGGTGCGCCGCGCCCGCGATGGCGAACAGCAGGCACGAGAACATCGCCGCGCAGAGCCCCGCCGCGACCCCGTCGAAGGCCCGCGCGCTGCGCTCGACCGCGGGCAGGGTGCGGCGGCAGATCACCGTGGCGACGGCCGAGGTCGCCGCCGCCTGCAGGAACAGCCACGGCCAGCCCGCCACCGCCAGGATCGCCGAGGTCGCCGTCGGCCCCGCGGTGATCGAGACCCCCACGATGGTCGCATAGAGCCCCAGGCCCCGCCCCAGCCTCTCGGGCGGATACAGCGCCCGGATCAGCGCCGGCGTGGTGGCCGAGGTGGCGGCCGAGCCGATGCCCAGCACCGCGCGCCCGAAGATCAGCATCTCCAGCGACTCGGCCGTCCCCGCGATCAGGGCGCCGGCCGCGAAGATCGCGAGGCCGGCGGTGAACACCCGCTCATGCCCGAAGATCTCGCCCATCGCCGCGCTCGGCAGCAGGGCGGCCACCACCGCGAGATAGTAGATGTTCACGATCCAGATCGTGGTCGCCGGCGCCACGCCCAGCCCCTGCGCGATGGCGGGCAGGGCGGTGGAGGTCATCGAGATGTCGATGGTCACCACCACCACCGAGGCGAACAGCACCGGCAGCGTGATCCGCCGCAGCCCCGGCGCCGGGCGGCCGGCGCGCTGCTCCACCCCGCTCACGGACGGTCGCCCGCGGGCGGGGTCGGAGGGCGGCCTGGCGGCGAAGATGCGCCCGGGGTGAGGTCCATGGGGGTCGAGGCTCCGGTCTCCCGCGGGCGTCGGCCCGCCGCGGCGGCGCCGCGTGCGGGGCGCGGGCGTC
>CAXGVP010001084.1:0-1516 GCA_964013055.1 uncultured Albimonas sp. | reverse complement strand
TTCTCGGCCAGCAGCAGCAGCATGATGGCGAGGCTGACCACCCCGCCCGCATAGCCCAGCGCCCAGCCGTCGCCGGACAGGCGGCCCACCTTCTCGCGCGGGGCGAGGTCGGGGAGCATGGCGTTGGTGAAGACGGTCGCATACTCGACCCCGATCAGGCCGAGCACGAAGAAGGCGAGCACCACCACCGGGTCCGCGACCCCCGGTTCGGAGAACCACAGCAGCGCCGCGCCCAGCACGTAGCAGACCGAGAATCCCGCGATCCACGGCTTGCGCGGCCCCGTCGCGTCGGCCATCGCGCCCAGGATCGGGGCGGTCAGGGCGATGGCCAGCCCCCCGGCGGAGGCCGCCCAGCCCCACATTTCCTGTCCCAGAATGGGATTGGGCGCCACGGCCGAGGCGAAAAAGGGCGCGAATATGAAAGTGATGATTAACGTGTGATACGGCTGCGCGGCCCAGTCGAAGAGCATCCAGGCCCACCGGGCGCGGGCTCCGACGGGCGTGGATTTGGCAGTCATGACAGACATTTGAGGGGGGCGCTCCAGCACCGTCTCGGGGGGTGCGAGCATGACCGGGAGGGGGGCTTCGGGCAAGCGATGGTTTACGAGCTATGCGTCAGATGCATGCCTGCCATGCATTTCTGCTCCTAGCTTGAAGGAAATGCGACGGACTATGTAGCCGGCAACTTTCCGACACACCCCGCAGGAGGAACCGGCGCGATGTTCGACGCTGCCGACATGAGCTCTTACACCAACGACCAGGGCGCCCGGGCCCGGAAGCTGTTCTCCGCCGTCGTGCTCGCCGCGCTCGACGACGCGGTGATGGAGCAGCGCAAGTCCGGCACCGGCGTCGAGTCGATCGCCCGCTGGGCGCGCTCCAAGGACGGCCGCGAGGTCCTGTCCTGCGCCGGCATCGAGCCGAACGAGCGCTCGGTAAAGGGCCTGATGGCCTTTGTCGAGAAGGGCATCCGCACCTCCGTCGCGCTGCGCGGCGAGCGGGACGAGGACGAGGACGAGAAGGCCGCCGCCTGAGGCCGGCCTTCCCGGGGGGATCCGCCCGACGCGTCTCCGGCCCCCGCGGCCTGGACTGGCCCCATGCAAGCGGCCACGCAGACCCGGCGCCCGGCGATCCCCCCAGACCCCCATCGAAACAGCGGCGATCCCACCGGATCGCCGCTGTTTTCGTCTGCGGGCTTGGCGCGGGGGGGCTCCGCGGGGGCTCGGCGCGGGGCGCCGCGGGGGGCCTCAGCGGGGGCCGAGACGTCGGTCGCAGACCGCCTCGACCACGCCCAGGACCGCCTCTCGCCCCGCCTCGCGCGAGGCGCCGACGATGTCGAAAAGCGCGATCATCGCCTCGGCCCCGGTGGCCATCGACAGCTCGCGCACCAGCTGGTCGCGGGTGGCGCGCGGGGTGGTCCCGTCCTCGGCCAGGGCGCGCTCGTACATCGTCACGCGGCGGGCGCCGCGGCGGGTGCGCTCCCGCGCCGAGGTCAGCGAGGCGTCGAGGTTGCGCGCCA
>CAXGVP010001083.1:0-1517 GCA_964013055.1 uncultured Albimonas sp. | reverse complement strand
CGCCGTGCCGCTGCCCGGCGCGCTGCCGCTGGCGCTGGTCGGGATGACGGGGCTGGCGCTGGTCGCGCGCCGGCGGCGCTGAGCGGGGGCCGAGGGCGGCCGCCTCTGGCCTCTCGCCGCCTCGGGGTCCATATCGGGCGCGACGACCCGGACCCCGAGGAGGCCCCCATGACCGACCGTTCCGACCTGCGCGGCGACTACAAGGTGGTCGGCGGCAAGCTGGTGATCGCCGAGTTGGACGTGCGCGAGGGGCGGCTCGCCGGCGTGCGCATCTCCGGCGACTTCTTCCTGGAGCCGGACGAGGCGCTCGACGACATCCTCGCCGCGCTCGAGGGCCTGCCCCCCGACGCCCCCGTCGAGCGCATCGCCGCCGAGATCCGCCGCGGCCTGCGCCCCGAGGCCGCCCTCGTGGGCTTCTCCCCCGAGGCCGTCGCCATCGCCGTGCGCCGCGCGCTGGGCGCCGCCAACACCTGGCGCGACCACGAATGGCGGATCATCGACGAGATCCCCGTGACCCCGCCCGTGCAGATGGCGCTCGACGAAGTGCTGGCGCGCGAGGTCGCCGCCGGCCGCCGCCCCCCCACCCTGCGCTTCTGGGGGTGGGAGCGGCCGGCGATCATCATCGGCAACTTCCAGTCGCTGTCCAACGAGGTCGACCTCGAGGAGACCGCAAAGCTCGGCATCGAGGTCGTGCGCCGCGCCACCGGCGGCGGCGCGATGTTCGTGGAGCCGGGCGCGGCGATCACCTACTCGCTCTACGCGCCCGAGGCGCTGGTGGCGGACATGAGCCTCGCCGACAGCTACGGCTTCCTCGACCAATGGGTGATCGCGGCGCTGCGGGAGCTGGGGATCGACGCGGAATACAAGCCCCTCAACGACATCGCCTCCTCGAAGGGCAAGATCGGCGGGGCGGCGCAGCGGCGCTTCGCCGGGGGCGCGGTGCTCCACCACGTCACCATGGCCTACGACATGGACGGCGAGAAGATGGCCCGCGTGCTGCGCATCGGGCGCGAGAAGCTCTCGGACAAGGGCATCGCCAGCGCCGCCAAGCGCGTCGACCCGGTGCGCAGCCAGACCGGCCTGCCCCGTGCGGAGGTGATCGCCCGCCTCACCGCCGCCTTCGTCGCCCGCCACGGCGGCGCTCCGGACGGGGTGACGCCCGAGGAGATGGCCGCCGCCGAGCGCCTGGCCGAGGAGAAATACGCCCGGCCCGAATGGCTGCGCCGCCTGCCCTGAGCGAACCTGACCTCGACCGACAGGCCCGATGGCGCCCCGCCGCTCCGGACCTCCCGGCGAGGCGCGCGGGGCGAACCGCGAGAGGCCCCGGATCGGAGCCGGGGCGCGCCCGGGGATCCCGTCGACGATCCGGACGAGGGGAGCGGCGCGGACGCGGGACGGCCTCGCGCGCCGCGCCCGCGCGACGACGCCCCGGCATGACGCTGCGACCGCGCCCGCGCGGCGGCGGGCGGCGGCTTGACCGGCGCGGGGGAGGGGCGCAGGGTCGGGCCGCGCGCGGG
>CAXGVP010001082.1:0-1517 GCA_964013055.1 uncultured Albimonas sp. | reverse complement strand
CCGCCAACATGGAGACGGCGCTGAACGTGACCTGGAACGCCGGCGTCGGGCCGGGCGACCGGGTCGCGGTGGTGGGCGCGGGGCTGGTGGGCTGCCTCGCAGCCCGGCTCTGCGCCCGGATCCCGGGCACGCAGGTCATCCTGTGCGACAGGATCCCGTCCCGCCAAGCGGCGGCCCGCTCCCTCGGCGTCACCTTCACGTCATCGCCCCCGTCCTCCACGGCCTCCCTTGCGGGTGAGTTCCCGTCCCCCTTCGCAGGGTTCGAGGGGGGCGCCTGCGACGTGGCGATCCACACCTCCGCCTCGGCCGCAGGGCTCGCCCTGGCGCTGGACCTGCTCGGCCCCGAGGGCCGGGTGGTGGAGGCGAGCTGGCACGGAACCGGCGAGACGCCTCTGCCGCTCGGCGGGGCGTTCCACTCCCGCCGGCTGTCCATCGTCTCGAGCCAGGTGGGCCGCCTGCCGCCGGCCCGCGCGCCGCGCTGGGACTACGCCCGCCGCATGGCCGCCGCCCTGCGCCTGCTGGCCGAGGACCCCGCCCTCGACGCCCTGATCACCGCCGAGGTCCCCTTCGCCGAGCTGCCCGCCCGCCTGCCCGCCCTGCTCGCCCCCGACGCCGAGGGGATCGCGACGCTGGTGCGCTATCCCTGACGCAGCGCCCGGTCTATGCTGCGCGCCGCAGACGGGGAGGGCGCGCGGATGTCGCTGAGAACCAGGCGCAAGGAGCTGCACGGGCTGGTCGGGGGCCTTGGCGTAGTCGCCTTCCTGGGCGGGCTGTTCGGCGGGCTCTACTCGATCCCCTTCGCGATGTTCCTGGCGCTGGCGATCTGGATCCTCGGCGCCACGCTGGTCAACCTGCTGACCGACCGGCCCTGAGGCCCCGATTTCGCCGGGTTTCTCCCCTCACCGTGACCGCGGGCCGCTTGACCTGCGCCGCGGCTCCGCGATGCTGCGCCCCCTGACGTTCCTCAACCGGAGAAGCCCATGTACGCCGTCGAGGTCCGAGACCATGTGATGCTGGCCCATTCCCTGCCCGGCGAGGTGTTCGGCCCTGCCCAGGGGCTGCATGGCGCGACCTATGTGGTGGACGTCGCCTTCTTCCGCACCGAGCTGGGCCCCGAGCGGATCGTGGTCGACATCGGCCGCGCGCACGAGGCGCTGAAGGCGGCCCTGGGCCCGCTGAACTACGCCAACCTGGACGAAACATTCCCCGGCGAGCTGACCACCACCGAATGGCTGGCCCGGCACATCCACGACCAGCTCTCGGCCGCCGCGCGCGCGGGCGACCTGGGCGTCGGCTCGGAGGGGATCGAGCGGATCCGCGTGCTGCTCAACGAAAGCCACGTCGCCCGCGCCTGGTACGAGGCGGCGCCGTGACCGGGACGCTGCGCGCGAGCTTCGCGATCCCCGGCGACCTCGCCACCCCCACGGGCGGCTACGAATACGACCGCCGCCTGATCGCGGCCGCGCCCGCGGCGGGGCTGGAGCTGAGACTCCTGCCCCTGCCCGACGGCTTCCCGC
>CAXGVP010001081.1:0-1518 GCA_964013055.1 uncultured Albimonas sp. | reverse complement strand
CGGCCGAGCCGGTCCGCCCGGGGATCGCGCGCGCCGCGCCGGCGATGCGCCCCGGCGCGGCGGCTCCCTCCCGACGACGCCCCGCCTCCGGTCGAAGGCCGCGCTCGCGCTTCAGCTCCGCGTCGCCTCCCGCACAGGGGCCGCGCCGCCCCCGTCGCCGCGGCTCAATCGTCGTCGTCGTCCCCGCCCACGACCGCGCCGACCCCCGCCCCCACCACGTCCGCCGTGGTCGAGACCGCGGTCCCCGCGACCGAGACCGTGGTCGACACCACCGTCCCCGCCACGCTGGCCACCGCGCAGCCCGAGAGGGCGCCGAGCGCCAGCAGCGCCAGCAGCCGGCTCATGGCCCCGCCTCGCCGGCGAGCGACAGGGACAGGGCATGGACGCGCGCCTCCATCTCCGGTTTCAGCAGGCTCATCACCATGCGTTGACGTTGCACCCGGCTCTTGCCGTCGAAAGCGGCGGACCTCACATGGACGCGGAAATGGGTCTCGCCCCCTTCCCGATAGCCGCCGTGTCCGCGGTGCCCCTCGGATTCGTCCACGATCGCCAGCTCGCTGGGGTTGAACTCGGCGACCAGCTTCTCCCGCATGCGGCGGGCCCAGGGGCCCTCGACCCCGTCCTCCGCCTGCTCTCCTGCGTCGTTCGCGCGCATCCTCGGCATCCTCCGGCTGTTCCTCGGGCGTCTGCGGGCTAGACTGTCGGGTCCCGAGTCGACCCGCAAGACCAACGAAAGGACACCCCGCGTGCCGCGCCGCTCGTTCCTCGACTACGACGTCTCCGTCTCCGCCGACAAGGCGCGCCGGGCCCGCCGGCGTGGGCATACCGGCGCCTTCGAGGGGGGCGAGCGCCAGTGCGAGTGCGAGGGCTGCGAGGCGGCGGGCCTCTACCGGGCGCCGCGGGCGCCGGACGACCTCGAGAATTTCCACTGGTTCTGCCTGGAGCACGTGCGCGAGTACAACCGCGCCTGGAACTACTTCCGCGACCGCTCGGAGGAGGAGGTCGAGGACTACATGCGCCACGCCACCGTCTGGGACCGGCCCACCTGGCGGATCGGCAAGGACGGCAAGCCGCAGGTCTCGGCCAACGGCCATGCCGAGGGGCAGGCCTGGCGGCGCTTCGGCTACAACGACCCGTTCCAGGTGCTGGGCGAGAATGCCACGATCAACCCCGGCAAGGCGCAGCCCGACGCGCCGGTCCGACCCAGGCGCCGCCTGCTGCCCGCCAACGAGCGCCGCGCGCTGGAGATCCTGGGGCTCGAGGACGAGGCCGACCGCGCCGCCATCCGCACCCGCTACAAGTCGCTGGTCAAGGACCTGCACCCGGACATGAACGGCGGCCGCCGCGACGCGGAGGATCGCCTGTCGAAGGTCATCTGGGCGTGGGAGCAGATCAAGGTCAGCCGCAACTTCCCCGCCTGACCCGCCGCCGGCCCGTCCGGGCGCCCCGGCGCGACGCCCCCGGCCCTCGCGGAGCGCCTGTTCTCCGGAGCCGTCCATCGCGGATGCCGATCAGAGC
>CAXGVP010001080.1:0-1520 GCA_964013055.1 uncultured Albimonas sp. | reverse complement strand
GGGGCGGGTGTGGAAGGCCCCGGCCGGCGGCGGGGCGATGTCTTCCTGTGCGGCCGAGCCCTGAATCCCCGCGTCCGCCCCCCGGCGCGCGTCGGGCGAGCGGGGGCGGTCTCGCCCGCGACCCGGCCGCGCCCGCGCCCCGACGACCCGGACCCGCGCCGAGGCTCGCAGCCGCATCGGCGGCGAGGTCCGAGCCCCCGGACCGGACCGCCCGCAAGACTTTCGCTCCCCGCCCGCGAACCTTTTTTGCGGCGCCGCGGCACCTAACAGTGCACGAGGCGGAGCGAGCGGTGGTATGCGTGGTTTCAGACCGGACCGGAACAACCCAGGCGGCGGCATGCAGCAGACGGACGAGGCGCTTCTCGCCGCCATCGCCCAGGGCGACATGGCGGCCTTCGAGATCTTCCACCGCCGCTACTTCCCGCGGGTGATGCGCTTCGCCGCCCGCATCGCCGACAGCCGGGAGGCCGCCGAGGAGGTCGCCAACGACGCCCTGATGACCGTCTGGCGCACCGCCGACCGGTTCGAGGGACGCTCCCGCGTGTCGACCTGGATCTTCGGCATCGCCTACCGGATGTCGCTCAAGGCCCGCCAGAAGGCCGGGCGACGGCGGGGCGACGTGGAGCTCGACGAGGAGCTGGTCGGCGGCGGCGAGGTCGAGAGCGACCAGGTGATCCTGCGCACCGACATCGCCGGCGCCCTGCAGCAGCTGAAGCCCGAGCTGCGCGCCGTGGTGGAGCTGACCTATTTCAACGGCTGCCTCTACACCGAGATCGCCGAGATCCTCGAGTGTCCGGTCGGCACCGTGAAGACGCGGATGATGACGGCCCGGCGCCGGCTGCGGGCGATGCTCGCGGACGACGACGGAGATGCGATGGAGGCGGCCCTTGGCTGATACGGCTGACGATGGACGGGAGGCGCGCGAGGACGACCTCTGGGCGCTGATCCCCTGGCATGTGAACGCAACCCTGGAAGGCGCCGAGGCCGAAGCGGTCCGGCGCAGGATCGAGACGGACCCGGCCTTCGCCGCCGAGGTCGACCGCCAGCTGGGGGTCGCGGCGCGGGTCTGCATGCTCGACGAGCCGGACATGGCGCAGGCTCAGGCCCGCAGCTGGGACACGCTGCGCGCGCGGATCGAGGCCGAGACGGCCGCCCGCGCCCCGGCGCCGGCGCAGGCGAGGCCGGTCGCGCGGCTGCTGTCGCGGCTGGGCTTCCGGCTGGGCTCGCGCGGGGGGCTGGCGCTGGCCGGCGGGCTCTGCGCGGCGGCGCTGGCGGTGGCGGTGCTGCCGATGGGGGGCGGCGACGAGGCCTATCGCACCCTCACCTCGCAGACCGCCGGCGCCGGCCCCGCGATCCGCTTCCAGGCCGCCCCCGGCGTCGCGCGCGAGGACCTGGCGCGCCTGCTGGAGGCCCAGGGCCTGACGCTGGCGGGCGACCCGTCGCAGAGCGGGGTGTCCCGCGCGACCGCGGCCGAGGGCGCGGACCTGGCGTGCGAAGAGCTGGTCGAACCCGAGATCGTT
>CAXGVP010001079.1:0-1520 GCA_964013055.1 uncultured Albimonas sp. | reverse complement strand
GCGGCGCCCTGGTGGTCGAGGCGCGTCTCGCCCCGGCCGAGCGGGAGCGGCTGCGCGCCGGCATGCCGGTCGAGCTGCGCCTGCCCGGCGTGCGCTCGCGCCAGGATGCGGGCTTCCCCGGCGCCATCGTGCTGATCTCGGCCGAGCTGACCGACGACCCCGAGCGCCCGGACGCCGGGGCCGACCCCAGCTACGCGATGCGGATCGCCTTCCCCGTCCCGCCCGAGGGCGTGGCCCTGGAGCCCGGCATGCCCGTCACCGCCGTCGTCCCGACCGAGGCGCGGACGGCCGTCGAGTATCTCGTCGCGCCGCTGTCCGACGCGCTGTCGCGCTCGCTGCGGGAGCTCTGAGCCGATGTCGACCGAAGCGCCCTCCCGCCGCGAGATCGCGCAGGATCTGTTCCTGGACCATCACGACCTGACCCGCCTGTCTCGCGCCATGGCCCTGTCGCGTGCCGAGCGCGCGGCCGCGTCGCGCAAACAGGCCCCCTCCGCCCCGTCCGAGGGACGCCCCGCCGATCCGCCCCTCGACGCCCCTGTGCGCTGAAGCCGTCGGCCGCCGTCTGGTCCCTACGCGCCCCGGCGACGCTCCGCGCCCGCGGACCCCGGCTGGCGTGACGAGGTCGCGTGACCAGCGGATGCCCCCCCCGTGTCAGCGATGCCGACCGGAGGCTGCCTGAGCGCATCGACGCCGCCGGCCGCCGCCGAGACCGCGTCCCTGCGCGCCATGCTCCCGCGGCTTCCCGTTTCGTCCACGCGAGCCGCAAGCGCCTAGGATTTCCGTCGCCAGAGGCATCTCCTTCCAGACCGCCCCGCCTCGCCGGCGTCGCCCTTCAGCGCAGCTTCTCACGGCGCAAAGGCCCATGATCCTGCCCCGGCCAGGTGGACGGTCACAGGCCGCCCTGCGCTCCATGTCGGTCGGTGAACGGCAGCCTGTCCCGGAGTGCAGCCGCCGGGAATTGAACCGCGCGGGGTCTGCCGGAGGCCGATATTCGTTAGCTATGCGGCCACGTCACGCGTTTCCAGCGCGGCGTGGAATGCAGCTTCGGCTTCGGCGGGCGGCACATTGCCGATGGGCTCGAGCAGGCGGCGGTTGTTGAACCAGTCGACCCATTCGAGAGTGGCGAACTCCACGGCCTCGACACTGCGCCATGAGCCGTGACGGTGGATGACCTCCGCCTTGAACAGGCCGTTGATCGTCTCGGCCAGGGCATTGTCGCAGCTGTCGCCGACAGCGAGGCGGGACCGTGGCCCCGGTGGGGCCGCGTAAGCCCGCCGAGCGACGGAAGACTCGATGCCCGTGTCCGCCAGGCGCTCGGTTCAGCGAATGGACAGGTATTGCGAGCCCCTGTCCGAGTGGTGGACCAGCCCCGCGCCGGGCCGCCTCTGGTGGACGGCCAGCTCCAGGGCGTCCAGCACGAAGCCCGCATGCGCCGTGCGACTGACGCGCCCCCCACGATCCTCCGAGCGAAGGCGTCGATGACGAAGGCGACGTGCACGAAGCCCTGCCAGGTGGCGACG
>CAXGVP010001078.1:0-1524 GCA_964013055.1 uncultured Albimonas sp. | reverse complement strand
CTTGTTGGAGGACCGGACTACAGGCGCCCTGCGGGCGGGCTTGGCTGCGTCGCGGGTGTGGCCGGGGCCGGGACGATCTTCGCTTCGGTCAGCCCAGCGGCCCGAGGCTCTCCCCGGGCTGCGCCCCGGTCTGCCCGCGGTTCAGCAGGATATGGTCGAGCAGCACGCAGGCCATCATCGCCTCGCCGACCGGGGCGGCGCGGATGCCCACGCAGGGATCGTGGCGCCCCTTGGTGACCACCTCGGCCGGCTGCCCGGCGAGGTCGATCGAGGCCCGCGGCGACAGGATCGAGGAGGTCGGCTTCACCGCGAAACGCACCACCACGTCCTGCCCCGAGGAGATCCCTCCCAGCACACCGCCCGCGTGGTTCGAGGTGAAGGTCGGCCGCCCGTCGTTGCCCATGAAGATCTCGTCGGCGTTCTCGACCCCGGTCAGTTCCGCCGCCGCCATGCCGGCGCCGATCTCGACCCCCTTGACCGCGTTGATCGACATCATCGCCGAGGCGAGGTCCTGGTCGAGCTTGGCGTAGACCGGCGCCCCCAGCCCCTCGGGCACGCCGGAGGCCACGACCTCGACCACCGCCCCGACCGAGTTCCCGGACTTGCGCAGCCCGTCGAGATAGTCCGTCCACTCCCCCGCCGCCTGCGCGTCGGGAGACCAGAACGGGTTGCGCGCGCACTCCTCCCAGTCCCAGCGGGAGCGGTCGATCCCGATCCGGCCGATCCTGACCAGCGCCGCGCGGATCTGCAGCCCGGGCAGCATCTGCGCCAGCACCGCCCGCGCGATCCCGCCCGCCGCGACCCTCGCGGCCGTCTCGCGGGCCGAGGAGCGCCCGCCCCCGCGATAGTCCCGCACCCCGTATTTGCGCCAGTAGGCGAGGTCGGCATGCCCGGGCCGGAAGGTCCTCGCGATCTCGGAATAGTCCTTCGAGCGCTGGTCGGTGTTCTCGATCATCAGGCTGATCGGCGTGCCGGTGGTCACGCCTTCGAAGACGCCCGAGAGGATGCGCACCTCGTCCGCCTCGCGCCGCTGGGTGGTGAAGCGGCTCTGCCCCGGCTTGCGCCGGTCGAGCCAGACCTGCAGGTCCGCCTCGCTCACCGGCGCGCCGGGCGGCACGCCGTCGACGACGCAGCCCAGCGCCGGCCCGTGGCTTTCGCCCCAGGTGGTGAAGCGGAACAGGCGGCCGAAGCTGTTGAAGGGCATGGGGCAGGATCCGGGTTTTGGCTCTCGGGCGCCCGTGTAGCGGACGTGGCGGCCGGGAGGAAGGGGCTGGCGCCGGGCCGGGAGCCTCGGACCGGCGCCGGTTCGGGCGGCGCGCCCCCGGGCTTGCTGGAGCCGAAGGGGGCGATCGGCGGGAAGACGAGGGGAGGAGGCGCCCTGCGGGCGGGCCTGGCAGGGGCCGTGCGGGGGGCGGCGGTCGGGGGGGAAAGCGGGGGGGAGGAGCCTCCGGCGGGCTCCTGACTCACCAAAGAACAAGCCCGCGCCTGCTCTCCGGAGCCGTCCATCGCGTCTGATGCCTGAGC
>CAXGVP010001077.1:0-1525 GCA_964013055.1 uncultured Albimonas sp. | reverse complement strand
CTGGCAGCGCGGGGCGGGCGAGGCCGACCTCTTCGCGGGCGCCCCCGCCGCGGCCCAGGCCGCGACGGTCAGCCCCGCCAGGATCGCGCGCAGGCGTCGGCTCACGCTCAGGCCGTGGCCTTGGCCAGCGCCTGGTCGAGGTCGGCGATCAGGTCGTCGGCATCCTCGATCCCGATCGACATGCGCACCCGGTTGGGGCCCGCGCCCGCCGCCTCCTGCTGCTCGGGCGTCAGCTGGCGGTGGGTGGTCGAGGCCGAGTGGATCAGCAGGCTGCGCGTGTCGCCCAGGTTGGCGACGTGAGAGAAGATCTCCACCGAGTCCACCAGCTTCACGCAGGCCTCGTAGCCGCCCTTAACCGCGAAGGTGAACAGCCCGCCCGCGCCCTTGGGATAGATCTTCCGCGCGCGCCGATAGTAGGGGCTGGACTTCAGGCCGGCGTAGCTGACCGACTCGACCCGCGGGTCGTTCTCCAGCCACTCGGCGACCTTCCTGGCGTTCTCGACATGCCTGGCCATTCGCAGGCTCAGCGTCTCGATCCCCAGCAGGGTCAGGAAGGCGTTCATCGGCGCCTGGGTCATGCCCAGGTCGCGCAGCCCGATGGCGATCGAATGGAAGGTGAAGGCCAGCGGCCCGAAGGTCTCGTGGAACTTCAGCCCGTGATAGGCGGGCTCCGGCTCGCTCAGCGAGGGATAGCGGTCCGAGGCCGACCAGTCGAAGGTCCCTGCGTCCACGATCGCCCCGCCCATCGCCTGGCCCGAGCCCGACAGGTACTTGGTGGTCGAGTGCACGACCAGCGTCGCCCCCATCTCGATGGGCTTGCACAGGAACGGCGTGGCCGAGGTGTTGTCGACGATCAGCGGCAGGCCCTTCTTCTCGGCGACCGCGGCGATCTTGGGCAGGTCGGTGACGTAGCCGCCGGGGTTGCAGATCGACTCGCAGAAGATCGCCTTGGTGCGCTTGCCGCAGGCCCGCGCCACCTCGCCCGGCTTGTCCATGTCGACGAATTTCGCCTTCCAGCCGAAGCGCTTGAAGGTCTGGCTGAACTGGGTGACCGTGCCGCCATAGAGCCGGCTCGACACCACCACATCGTCGCCCGGCGACATCAGCGGGAACAGCGCCATGATCTGCGCCGCGTGGCCCGAGCCGGTGCACACCGCCCCCGCGCCGCCTTCCAGCGTCGCGATCCGCTCCTGCAGCGCCGAGACGGTGGGGTTGGTCAGGCGCGAGTAGATGTAGCCCACTTCCTGCAGGTTGAAGAGCGCGGCCGCATGCTCGGCGTCGCGGAAAACATAGGCGGTGTTCTGGTAGATCGGCGTCTGGCGCGCCCCGGTGGCGGGGTCGGGCCGGGCGCCGGCATGGATCTGCAGCGTATCGAAGCCGTAGGCGCGCGGCCCCTGCTCGTCGGTCATTTCTGGTTTCCTCCCGGGGTAGCTGCGTCGAACCGGGGCGGAGCCTATCCGAACCCCGCGCCCCCTGCACAGGGAGAAAACGGCCCGCCCCCCCCCCCCCCCCCCCCGCCCCCCCC
>CAXGVP010001076.1:0-1526 GCA_964013055.1 uncultured Albimonas sp. | reverse complement strand
TCCTTCCGCGCCCCCGACTTCCTCGACGCGCTGGCCGAGGCGCAGGCCGGCGGGCCGCCGCGCAGCTTCGACTTCACCCTCCACGGCGACCGCAACCGGGTGATCCGCGCCCATGTCGACGGCGCCCCGCGCACCGACGCGACCGGCCGCCCCGGCCGTCGCCCCGGCGGCGCCCATGTCCTGTGCCTGTTCACCGAGCGCACCCAGGACCTGCGGCTCGAGCGGATGCGCACCGACTTCATCGCCAACGCCAGCCACGAGCTGCGCACGCCGCTCGCCTCGATCCGCGGCTTCATCGAGACCCTGCAGGGCCCCGCCCGCGACGACCCCGAGGCGCAGGAGCGCTTCCTGGGCATCATGCAGGCCCAGGCGGGCCGCATGCAGCGGCTGGTCGACGACCTGCTGTCGCTCAACCGCATCGAGCTCAACGAGCATGTCGCCCCGACCGAGCGCCAGGACCTCGGCGAGATCGCCCACGAGACGGCCGAGGCGCTGGCCCCCGTCGCCGCCGAGCGCGGGGTCGAGATCCGGGTGCTGGCGCCTGCCCACGGGCCGATGGTGCGCGGCGACCGCGACCAGCTGATCCAGGCGATCGGGAACCTGGTGGAGAACGCCATGAAATACGGCGCCGGCCCGGTCGAGATCGAGCCCGCCCCCGCCTCGGCCAGCTATCCGGGCATGATCGGCCTGACCGTGCGCGACCACGGCGAGGGCATCCCGCGCGAGCACCTGCCGCGGCTGACCGAGCGCTTCTACCGCGTCTCGGTCCGCCGCTCGCGCAACCAGGGGGGCACGGGGCTGGGGCTCGCGATCGTCAAGCACATCATGTCCCGCCACCGCGGCGAGCTGACGGTGGACAGCGCGCCGGGCGAGGGCGCGGCCTTCACCCTGTGGCTGCCGGCCGAGGCCCCGCCCGCCGCAGGGGCGGCCCCGGGCTGAAACCGCGCGCCGCGATGCCGATCGCGTGAAAGGCCGCGGAAATCGGCGGGTTCGCCGGCAAGGCGACATACGCATGTCACGCATCGCCTGTAACGTGACTGAACGTCAGCGTTTTCGCCGGATCTCATGTTTCAGCATCCCGACCCCCTGCGCCCGGAGCAACCGGGCTCCGACCGCCCGCAGGAGGAGGCGCCCGGGCGCCGCCACACGGTCACCTCCTTCGACGAGGACCTCCGACAGGTCGCCGTGCAGACCGCGCGCGTGGGCGGCTTGGCCGAGGAACTGCTCTCGGCTGCGCTGTCGCTGCTGCTGCGCGGCGGCGTCGAGGAGGCCGCGGCGGTCCGCGCCCTGCGCGACCGCCAGCGCCAGCTGACGCGCGAGGCGACGGACCGGGCCGCATCGCTGGTGGCGCTGCGCCAGCCGATGGGGGCGGACCTGCGCCAGCTGCTCGCGGCGCTGAGGGCGCTGGCGGCGCTGGCGCGCAGCGGGGATCTCTCGGCCAATCTCGCCGAGGGCGCGGCCCGCCTGCGCGCCGAGGCTGCGGACGCGGCGGTCGGCGTCGCGGCCCCGGGCGGGGACATGGACGC
>CAXGVP010001075.1:0-1527 GCA_964013055.1 uncultured Albimonas sp. | reverse complement strand
CTCGGCGAGCGCCCGGGCGAGCGACGGGGTCAGGTGGGTC
This sequence comes from uncultured Albimonas sp., assembly GCA_964013055.1. Lineage (GTDB taxonomy): Bacteria > Pseudomonadota > Alphaproteobacteria > Rhodobacterales > Rhodobacteraceae > Albimonas. The sequence goes on along the minus strand of CAXGVP010001075.1, from coordinate 1,487 downwards.
TTCAGCAGCTCCCCCGGCGCGGGGCGCCAGGCGTCTTCGCGGCCCAGGCGTCGGGCGAAGGCGGGGTTCACGGCCAGCAGCACCCCCTGCGCGTCGGTCAGCGCCGCGGCATCGCCGGCGCCGCCCAGGAAGGCGTCGAACAGACTGGCGAGATCCTCCATGCGCGCGACCCTCGGCGACCGAACCCGGAGGGGGGAGTTAATCCGGCTTCGTGAGGATCGGCTTAACGGGCCCCCGCGCGCCGTGGGGAACGGCGCGCGGGACGGCGGATCAGCTCTCTCCGGGCTCGCCGATCTTGTCCTGGGTGCGCAGCTCGAAGTCCGAGGCGTCGTGACGCTCGTGCAGCTGGCCGGCGGGGTGGCCGGTCAGGCGGTTGACCTTCTTGCCGCGCTTCACCGCGGGGCGGGCGTCGATGGCGGCGGTCCAGCGGGCCACGTTCTTGTAGCTCTCGACGCCGAGGAACTCCCCCGCCTCGTAGAGCTTGCCCTGCTGGAGCTGGCCGTACCAGGGCCAGATCGCCATGTCGGCGATGGAGTAGTCGGGGCCGGCGATGAACTCGCTTTCGGCCAGGCGGCGGTCCAGCACGTCGAGCTGGCGCTTCACCTCCATGGCGAAGCGGTCGATGGGATATTCCCATTTCTCGGGCGCATAGGCGTAGAAATGCCCGAAGCCGCCGCCGAGATAGGGGGCCGAGCCCATCTGCCAGAACAGCCAGGAGAACATCTCGGCCCGCGCCGCGGGGTCCTTCGCGATAAAGGCGTCGAACTTCTCGGCCAGGTGCACCAGGATCGCGGCGGATTCGAAGACCCGCACCGGCTCGGGGCCCGAGCGGTCGAGCAGCGCCGGGATCTTGGAGTTGGGATTGATCGAGACGAACCCCGAGGAGAACTGGTCGCCGTCCCCGATGCGGATCGGCCAGGCGTCGTACTCGGCGCCTTCATGGCCGGCCTCGAGCAGCTCCTCGAACATCACCGTGACCTTCACGCCGTTGGGCGTGGCCAGCGAGTAGAGCTGGAACGGGTGCTCGCCGACCGGCAGGTCCTTGTCGTGGGTGGCGCCGGCGATGGGGCGGTTGATCGAGGCGAAGCGGCCGCCGCTCTCCTTGTTCCAGGTCCAGACCTTGGGGGGGGTGTAGTCTTGGGGCATGGGGCGTCTCTCGGTGCGGGGCGCGAGGCGGGGGCCTGCGCGTGGGGGGCCGCCGGCGCTGCGCCGGCGCGAAGCATCTCGCCTCGGCCCGGCTGGGGTCGAGACGCCCAAGACCTCGCCCAGCCGCGCGGCATTGTCCACAGCCGGGCGCCTGCCGCCGGCAGGCGGCGCGCCGGGCGCTGGAGGGGGCGAAACCCGCGATCCTGCGCGCAGATGCGCCGCCGCCCGCCCCAGGGCCGGCCCGGCCTGTGCCGGGAACGTGACCGGGCCGGAGGCGCCGCCCGGCCGCAGGCCGCGGAGGCGCCGCGTCGGGCGTCGCGCCGGCGGGGGCTGCGACGCCC
>CAXGVP010001074.1:0-1531 GCA_964013055.1 uncultured Albimonas sp. | reverse complement strand
CGCGGCCCCCAGCCGGTCAGGCGCGGGGCGGCCGGCGCCTCCGCCTCCGGCCGGAAGGCCCCCAGCGCCGCCTCGCCCACGGTCGACGAGGCGCGATGCCCGCCTTCGGCCAGCGCATGGCGCAGGGCCGAGACCAGCAGCCCGCGCGCCACGCCGGGTTCGCGGAAGCGGACCTCGGTCTTGGCGGGGTGGACGTTGACGTCGACCAGCTGCGGGTCGCACTCGAGGTAGAGCGCCGCGGCCGGGTGGCGGCCGGAGTGGAGCACGTCTATGTAGGCGGCCCGCAGCGCCCCGGTCAGCAGCTTGTCGCGCACCGGCCGGCCGTTGACGAACAGGAACTGCGCCACCGCCGCGCCGCGCGAATAGGTCGGCAGGCCGGCCAGCCCGGTAAGCCGCAGCCCCTCCCGCTCCGCCTCGATCTCCAGCGCGTTGTCGGCGAAGTCGCGCCCCATCACCCGGGCGAGGCGCAGGCGGCGCGCATGGCGCGGTTCGCCCGGCTCGGGGTCGGCGCGGACCAGCACGCGCCCCTCGGGCGAGGCCTTGGCGCCCCCTTCCGAGACGTCGCGCAACACGAAGCCCACCTCCGGCGCGGCCATGGCGAGCCGGCGGACGATGTCGGCGACGGCCTGGGTCTCGGCCCGGTCGGTGCGCAGGAACTTCAGCCGGGCGGGGGTGGCATGGAACAGGTCGCGCGCCTCGACCACCGTGCCGCGCGCGAGGGCTGCGGGGGCAGGCTCGCCCAGCCGGCCGGCGTCGCAGCGCAGGGTCCAGGCCTCGGCCGCCTCGGCCGCGCGCGAGGTCAGCGCCAGCCGCGAGACGGCGGCGATCGAGGGCAGCGCCTCGCCCCGGAACCCGAAGCTGCGGATGTCGAGCAGGTCGGCCCCGTCGGTCTTCGAGGTCGCATGCCGCTCCAGCGCCAGGGCGAGTTCGGCCTGAGGGATGCCATGGCCGTCGTCGGTCACCCGGATCAGGGTGCGCCCGCCGTCGGCGATGGCGATCTCGATGCGGCGCGCCCCGGCGTCGAGGCTGTTCTCGGCCAGTTCCTTCACCGCGGAGGCCGGCCGCTCCACCACCTCGCCGGCGGCGATGCGGTTCTGGGCGGATTCGTCCAGGCGCCGGATCGGTCGATTTTTCGAGATATAGGGGCTGGGAGCGTTCATGCCCCAAGGGCTAGCATGAGCGGGTCGAGTCGGGAAGCGCGCGTCTCAGGTGGGACAGGCGCGCGAACCGGCGCGGGCGTGGCGCGCAGGGCGGGCCGTGCGGCCGGGTGGTCCGTGCGTGGTCCTTTTGGCGAAAGCCGGGCGGGGACCGTGCCGCGGCCCGTCGACGGCGAAGCCGTCGTGAGGCCGGACCCGCGAGCAGGACTCGCGGTCAGGGCGCAGAAGGCGCCCCAGGGGCCAGACGCGGCGCCGCCCCTGGCAGGCTCCCGCCCCTCCCCCAGCCCGGGCCCGGCCTCGCGCCCGGTCCAGGCCTGGCCCCAAGCCCAAGCCCAAGCCCAAGCCCAAGCCCAAGCCCAAGCCCAAGCCCAAGC
>CAXGVP010001073.1:0-1532 GCA_964013055.1 uncultured Albimonas sp. | reverse complement strand
GCCTCGCCGGCACCGCGCCCGCCCTGCCCGGCCCGATCCAGGCGCTGGAGGCCCGCGTGCAGGAGCGCCGCGACGCCTGGGCCTGCGGCGCCGGCTGCTGGATGTGCTGCGCGATCAACGCCCGCGTCACCGCCCTGCCGGCGGAAGTCCGCGCCGCCTGGGAGATCCTCAAGGACCTGCCGGAGGAGACCGCCCCCCACCCCCGCGCCTGCCCCGCGCTGGGCGCCGACGGGCTATGCCGGGTCTACGAGGCGCGCCCCGCGGTCTGCGGGCGGCTCGGCTCCACCGACGTCGCGGCCTGCGAGGCGGCCCTCGCGCGATACGACGCCACCGGCGAGGTGGGGCCCTTCATGCAGTCGGCGGCCTCGGCGCTCGACCCCTGGGCCTTCTCCAGCCTGCTCGCCGAGATCGCCGACGAGCCGCGCCGCCAGGTGGACCTGGTCACCTGCCTGCGCCGCCTGCGGGGGGGCGCGAAGCTGGCCGATGCCCTGGCCGCCGGCCGCGCCGCCCATCTCGCCGCCAATCCCGGCGAGCGCAACCGCCTGGACCCGGCCCCGCGCGGCCGTTGAGCCCCTGCGACACCGCCCTGCGGCGAGGATTCCCAGCCTGCGCCCTCGTTTCCCGCCGCCAAACCGTCTAAGGAGGGGTCCGAGGGCAGGATGACGCGCAGGCCGCAAAGGCCGCGCGCAAGAGGAGCGCGACGCGCAGGCATGGCGGGCGGCTTCGGACGCGGCGGATCGGCGGGCAGGACCGCGCTTTCCAGATATGCGCTGCTGGAATCCACGGGCGTTTATCGCGACGGGTTCTCCCAGCGCCCGCAGGAAGTGGTGGTGCGCTTCGGCGAGGCCTCGCTGATCCTGATGAGCTTCGACGACATGCCCGTCGCCCACTGGGCGCTGGCCAGCCTGCGCCGGGTGCGCGCGCCGGGCGCCGGCGGCGAGGCGCTGTCGCTGACGCCCACGCCCGACGACGCCTGGGGCGACGCCGACGGCGACGAGAGCCTGCTGGTCACCGATCCCGAGATGATCCGCGCCATCGAGGAGGTCTGCGCCGACCTCGACCGGCGCCCCTCGCGCCTGCCGGGCCTGCTGCGCCTGTTGGGCTGGTTCGCCGCCGCCGCGGCGCTGGGCGCCGCGCTGGTGGTCTGGGGCCTGCCCTACGCCACCCAGCGCATGGCCGACCTGGTGCCCCCCTCGCAGGAGCGGCGGCTGGGCGACGCGGTGATGAGCCGGCAGATCGCGATGATGGGCGTCGGCGCCGACCCGATCTGCACCACGCCCGAGGGCGAGCAGGCGCTGCGTCGCCTCTCGGACCGGCTGCTGGCGGGCGTGCGCCTGCATGTGCCGGTGACGCTGGAGGTGGTGCGCAGCCCGATGGTCAACGCCTTCGCCGCCCCCGGCGGGCGGGTGGCGATCCTGTCGGGCCTGCTCGAGACCGCGTCCGGCCCCGACCAGGTGGCCGCGGTGCTGGCGCATGAGCTGGGCCATGTCGCGCATCGCGACGGGCTGCGCTCGATCCTGCGGCAGGCGGGG
>CAXGVP010001072.1:0-1533 GCA_964013055.1 uncultured Albimonas sp. | reverse complement strand
GTCCAGCGGCCGACGCCCTCGCCCACCGCCGCGACGGTCCCCGCAGCCTCGAGCCCCGGCAGGTCGGACGCCCCCGGCGGCACCGGGTAGTTGCCCATCCGCTGCAGCGCGTCGGGGCGGTTCACGCCCGAGGCCGCGACATGGATCAGGATCTCGCCGGCGCCCGGCGTCGGCACGGGGCGGGTTCCGGGCTTCAGCACCTCGGGCCCGCCGAACTCGGAGATCTCCACGACGCGCATGGTTTCGGGCAGGTCGGACATGGGGGGCTCCTCCGGGGTTTTCTCCGGTCCTCGCGGGGCCGCGGGCCGGGATCTGGGCGCGGCCTCGGGCGGCGCCGGTTGCATCTCGCGCCCATCCATCGCCGGTGACGCGCCCGAGGGCAAGAGCGGCGCGCCTTGCCCCGCCCGGCCCGGCCGGTCCATCCTCGGCCCCATGTCAGAGCCTCCCCGCTATCGCATCCGCATCGTCTTCGGCCCCGACGGGATGATCGGCCCCGGCAAGGCCGAGCTGCTGGAGCGCATCGCCGCCACCGGCTCGATCGCCGCCGCGGGCCGCGAGATGGGCATGAGCTACAAGCGCGCCTGGCAGCTGGTGGAGGTGCTGAATTCCATGTTCCGCGAGCCGCTGGTGCTCAGGTCCCGCGGCGGCGCCCGCGGCGGCGGCGCGACGGTGACGGACGCCGGCCAGGCGGTGCTGGCCGAGTACCGCGCGCTGGAGGCCGAGGCCGAGCGCGCCGGCGCCCCCCATGTCGGGCGCCTGCAGGCGCTGATGAGGGATATTCCCGAAGGAACATAACGCTTGCGCCCCCGGGCCGCCGGCTCGATATTCCCGCAAGACCATATCGCCCCCCCCCATTCCGGATGCCGCCATGCTTTCCCTTCGTTCCTCGCTCGTGGCTCTCGCGCTTGGCGCGGGCCTGACGCTGGCCCCCGCCGCCCAGGCCGACGAGGTCACCGTCTTCGCCGCCGCCAGCCTGAAGAACGCGATGGACGAGATCGCCACGGCCTTCGAGGCGGAGACGGGGGACGTCGCGAAAGTCTCGCTCGCCGGCTCCTCGGCGCTGGCCCGCCAGATCCAGCAGGGCGCGCCGGCGGAGGTGTTCATCTCCGCCAACGCCGCCTGGATGGACCGGATCGAGGCCGACGGCCTGCTCGCCGAGGGCTCGCGCGTGGACCTGCTGCGCAACGCCCTGGTGCTGGTCGCCCATGGCGCGGCGGCGCCTGTGGCGATCTCCCCGGAGCTCGACCTCGCCGGGATGCTGGGCGAGGATCGCCTCGCCATGGCCCTGGTCGAAGCGGTCCCCGCCGGCATCTACGGCAAGGCCGCCCTGGAAAACCTGGGCCTGTGGGCCTCCGTCGCCCCGCGCGTCGCCCAGTCCGACAACGTCCGCTCCGCCCTCGCGCTGGTCGCCGCGGGCGAGGCGCCGCTGGGCATCGTCTACGCCACCGACGCGGTCGCCGAGCCCGACGTGTCGGTCCCCGGAACCTTCCCCGAGGGCTCGCACCCGCCCATCGTCTACCCCGCCGCCCGGCT
>CAXGVP010001071.1:0-1536 GCA_964013055.1 uncultured Albimonas sp. | reverse complement strand
GAGGCCGCGGGTCAGGTCCGGGGCGGCCGTGGGTCGGCGAGGCCCCGCATCAAGACCGGGGCGCGCGCGGGGCGGAGAGACCCCGGATCAGGCCCGGGGCGGCCGTGGGGCGGCGAGGCCAGGGGTCGGGCCAGGGGTCGGGCCAGGCGCGTGCGGAGCGGCGACGGTCCGGCCGGACCCTGCGGCAGGTTTGCGCAGGCCCCGAGGCGGTGCTAATCCCCGACCACCAGCCCCCGGGGCGACGCGGAGCGCGACGCAGGCGGGGCGCGGGACGAGACTCAAGGGGTTGAACACGGCCGCCCGGACCGGATGCCGGGAACCGGGCGGCGCCAGGGAGGACGACCATGAAGACCACCGACACCTGGGCGGCGCTCAGCCGCCGCGGCTGGATGCGGCTCGCCGGCGGCGCGGCCATGGGGGCGGCCGCCCTCGGCGCGATCCTGCCCGAGCCCGCTTCCGCCGCCGACAAGGTCACCGTCGGCGCGCTGCGCTTCACCTCGCACGCGCCGAGCTTCATCGCGCTCGAGCGCGGCTACTTCGCCGACGAGGGGCTGGAGGTCGAGCTGAAGTTCTTCCAGGCCGCGCAGCCGGTCGCCGTCGCCATCGCCTCGGGCGACATCGACTTCGGCGTCACCGCGCTGACCGGCGGGTTCTTCAACCTCGCCGACAAGGGCGCGCTGAAGGTGATCGCGGGCCTCTATGCCGAGGACCCCTCGGCCAACGGCACCGCGCTGCTCGCCTCAAACCAGGCGTTCGAGGCCGGGCTGAAGACGCCCGCCGACCTCAAGGGACACAGCTTCGGCATGACCCAGCAGGGCTCCTCCTTCCACTATCAGGCGGCGCTCTTCGCCGAGGCGAACGGCTTCACGGTCGAGGACCTGGACCTCAAGCCCCTGCAGAAGGTCGGCTCGATGATCGGCGCGCTGAAGTCGGGCCAGGTCGACGCCATCGCCATGGTGCCCCACATCGCCTCGGCGCTCGACGCGGGCGGGGCGGCGCACATCATCGGCTGGCTGAAGGACATGGGCCCCTACCAGGTGACCACCGTCTTCACCTCGACCGAGAACGCCACCGAGAACCGCGACATGGTCGAGCGCTTCCTGCGCGCCTACCAGCGCGGCGTCGAGGACTACGCGCAGGCCTTCCTGGTCGACGCCCCCGACCCCGCCGTGACCGAGGCGATGGTCGAGCTGATCCACACCTACGTCTACGCCGACCAGCCGCTGGAGCAGGCCGCCAGGTCGATCAAGGCCGGCGCCGTCTACATGTCCACCGACCTCAACGTGGCCGACGTCGAGAAGCAGCTGGCCTGGTTCAAGGCCCACGGGCTCGCGCCCGAGGGCCTGACCACCGAGGAGCTGGTCGACGCCAGCTACGCCCCCACCAACTGATCCCCCCGAGGCCGGCGCCCTGCGCCGGCCTCGCTTCGTGCCGGGGGCCGGCGCCCTGAGCCGGCCTCGCTTCATGCCGGGGGCCGGCGTCCTGAGCCGGCCTCGCTTCATGCCGGGGGCCGGCGTCCTGAGCCGGCCTCGCTTC
>CAXGVP010001070.1:0-1537 GCA_964013055.1 uncultured Albimonas sp. | reverse complement strand
CCGGCGCAGGCCCAGCGTGGCGTCGCCCAGCCGCGCCACGCCGAAGTCCGGCGCGCCGGCCGCGTCGCGCCACCAGCCGGCGAGCGTGAAGCCCAGGCCCGCGGTCAGGAACTCGGCCACCGCCTGCGGGTCGGCGCAGGCGAGCACCGGCATCGCCCGGATGCCGCCCATCAGTAGAGGGTCTGGGAGAGGGCGCCGTGGATCTCCTCGTCCGACAGCGCGGGACCGTCGAGCTTGAGGTGGTCCTTGAACATCTCGCCCGGCCTGGGCAGGTCGGCCCTGGCGGGCCAGGTCGCGGGATCCCACAGGCCCGAGCGCAGGAAGGCCTTGGCGCAGTGCAGGTAGACCTCGCGCGCCTCGATGCGCATCACGGTGATCGGCAGGCGGCCCTTGTGCTCGAACTTCGCGAGGATCTCGGGCTCCTCGTGGATCGTGGCGGGGCCGTTGACGCGCAGGGTCTCGCGCAGGCCGGGGATCAGGAAGATCAGGCCGACGTGAGGGTTCTTCAGGACGTTGCGGTAGCCGTCGAGCCGCTTGTTGCCGGGCCAGTCGGGCAGCATCACCGCCGCCGAGCCGTCGGCCTGGGCGAAGCCCGGCTGGTCGCCCTTGGGCGAGACGTCGACGGTGGTCCCGTCGGAGGTCGCCACGAAGCAGAACGGGCTGAGTTCCAGGAACCGCAGGCAGTGGCGGTCGAGGTGGTTCAGCTCCTTGTCCAGGACCCGCTGGGAGGGTTCTCCATAGACGTCGCGAAGGTGCTGGAGGTCGGTGATCATGCGCAGGCTCCGGCCGGGGGGAGGTCGCCGCCGGGGGCGGTCGGAGGGAGACTAGACCCGGTTTCCGCGCGGCGCCAGCGCCTTGGCCCGCTCCGCCTCTCCGGCCCTCCGCCGCTGCGCTGCTCCGCCCCTCCGCCGCTGCGCCGTTCCGTTGCTCCGCCCCTCCGCCGCTCTGCCGCGCCGCCTGTCCGCCCCTTGGCGCCTTGGCCGCCGCGGGGGCCGGCGCGCTTGCGCGCCTGCGGGCCGAAGGCCCGGCGCCCGACCTCGATCCCCGCGCATCGGCCGGGGGATCGCGCCGGGGCCGCAGGCCCCGGGCGGCCGAGGGGGCTCGATGCCCCCGAGGACGCCCACCTGCCCGCAGGAGCGGGGGCCGGACATGAAGAACGGGCCCGCAGGCCCGCTCTCCCGGTCGTCGATGGCGTGCGGCCTCAGGACGCCGCGGAGGCCACGCCCACCATCGCGGGACGCAGCAGGCGGCCGGCGATTGTGAAGCCGGTCTGCATCACCTGGATCACCGTGCCGGGCTGGGCGTCGGGGACCGGCGCCTCGAACATCGCCTGGTGGAGCTTGGGGTCGAACTTGTCCCCGATCCCGGGCGTCACCGCCTCGATCCTGTGCTTCTCGAAGGCGGACAGCAGCGCGCGGCGGGTCAGCTCGACGCCTTCCATCACCGGGCCGGCGGCGGCCCTGGCGTCGTCGTCGGCGGCCTCCAGCGCGCGGCCGAGGTTGTCGTAGACGTCCAGCACGTCGCGCGCGAGCTTGGC
>CAXGVP010001069.1:0-1537 GCA_964013055.1 uncultured Albimonas sp. | reverse complement strand
CGCCCTGGATCGGGCCGGGGCGCACGATGGCGACCTCGATCACCAGGTCGTAGAAGCAGCGCGGGCGCATCCGCGGCAGGAAATTCATCTGGGCGCGGGATTCCACCTGGAAGACGCCGATGCTGTCGGCCTCGCACAGCATGTCGTAGACGGCCGGGTCCTCGGGGGGGAGCGTCGCCAGCGTCCAGCGCTCGCCCGCATGGCGCTCGATCAGGTCGAAGGCCTTGCGGATGCAGGTCAGCATCCCGAGGCTGAGCACATCGACCTTGAGGATGCCCAGCGCGTCGATGTCGTCCTTGTCCCACTCGATGACCGTGCGGTCCTCCATCGCGGCATTCTCGATGGGGACCAGTTCGTCCAGCCGCCCCCGGGTGATGATGAAGCCGCCGACATGCTGGGAGAGGTGGCGGGGGAAGCCGATCAGCTCCGCCACCAGATCGAGAGTCCGGCGCAGGCGCGGCTCGGTCGGGTCGAGGCCGATCTCTCGGATGCGTTCCTCTCGGATCGATTCCGACGACCAGCCCCAGATCTGGGAGGCGAGGGCGTTGATGGCGTCGGCGCTCAGCCCCATCGCCTTGCCCACCTCGCGCACCGCCCGGCGGGCGCGGTAGTGGATCACGGTGGCGCAGAGGCCGGCGCGGTGGCGGCCGTAGCGGGCGTAGATGTGCTGGATGACCTCCTCGCGGCGCTCATGCTCGAAGTCGACGTCGATGTCGGGGGGCTCGTCGCGGGCCTCGGAGACGAAGCGCTCGAAGACCATCGAGGCGACGTCGGGGCCGATGGAGGTGACCCTGAGCGCATAGCACACGATCGAGTTCGCCGCCGAGCCGCGCCCCTGGCAGAGGATCCCGCGGGATTCGGCGAAGGCCACCAGGTCGCGCACGGTCAGGAAATAGGGGGCGTAGTCCAGGCGCGAGATCAGGGCGAGCTCGTGAGCGGCCTGGTTGCGCACCCGCACCGGCACGCCGTCGGGATAGCGGGCGCGCAGGCCCTCGTCGGTCAGGCGTTCGAGCCGGGCCTGGGGGTCTTCGCCGCCGGCCACCTCGTCGGGGTATTCGTAGCGCAGCTCGTCCAGCGAGAAGCGGCAGCGCCCGGCGAGCTCCTGCGCGCGGGTCACGGCGTCGGGGTGGTCGGCGAACAGGCGGCGGAGCTCGGCCTCGCCGCGCAGGCGGCGCTCGGCGTTGGGCTGGGCGCGGCGGCCGAGCTGGTCGATGGTGGTCCCCTCGCGGATGCAGGCGAGCACGTCGGCGAGGCGGCGCCGGGCGCCGACATGCATGATCGGCGAGGCGGAGGCGACCATCTCCGCGCCCGAGGCCTGCGCCAGCCGCGCCAGCGCGGCGAAGCGCGCCGCGTCCCGGCCGTCGTAGGCCGGCGCGGCCAGCACGAACACCTGGCCGGGGAGGCGGCGCGTCCACCGTCGCAAGGTTTGCAGGGTTCCGCCCGCGCCGCGCGGCGGGCGCGGCGCCGCCTGGCGGGCGGGCGCGGGCCGGCCGGCGGAGGCGCCCTGCGGCCCCGCGGCGGCCGCGGCGCCCGAGGA
>CAXGVP010001068.1:0-1541 GCA_964013055.1 uncultured Albimonas sp. | reverse complement strand
CCGCCGCCCTGGTGGACGAGGCCGACGAGCCGCTTCTCGCCGCCCTCAAGGCCCTGCGCCGGCGCCTGGCCGAGGCGCAGAACGCCCCCGCCTACATCGTCTTCAACGACCGCAGCCTGATCGACATGGCGACGAAGAAGCCGCAGAGCATGGACGCGCTCGCCCAGTGCCACGGCGTCGGCGCCGCCAAGCTTGCGCGCTACGGGGCCGAGTTCCTCGAGGTCCTGACCGGCGCCCCCGCCCCCGACGCGCATCCCACCCGGATCCGCGCCGCGGCCGCCGGCTCGGGCGAGCTCTTCGACGCGCTCCACGCCGCCCAGCTCCGCCTCGCCCGCGGCGCGCAGGGGACGGACAAGCTGCTCACCTGCACCAACGCCACCCTCTCCAAGGTGGTCGAGCGTCGCCCCGACAGCCTCGAGGCGCTCTCCCAGGTCCCCGGCATGGGCCCCCAGCGGGCCGAGCGCTTCGGCCCCGCCTTCCTCTCGATCCTCGCCGCCGCCGCCGAGGCCTGACGCCGGGCGCGCCCGAACACGCCCCTCGCGAAGCGCCTGTTCCCGGGTGAGTTCAGAAGCGCCCCCCGCGCGACGCGCGAACGCCCGAGCGAGCCCCGCCTCGCGAGGCTCCCCGACCGAGGCCAGGAGACCCCCGCCGATGAAGATCGCCACCTTCAACATCAACGGCGTGAAGGCCCGCCTCCCCGCCCTGCTGGAATGGCTCGACCGCGCGAAACCCGACGTCGTCTGCCTGCAGGAGATCAAGTCGGTCGACGAGACCTTCCCGCGCGAGCCCATCGAGGACGCCGGCTGGAACCTCGAGACCCACGGCCAGAAGGGCTTCAACGGCGTCGCGATCCTCGCGCGCCGCCCGATCGAGGACGTGATGCGCGGCCTTCCGGGCGACGAGAGCGACGAGCAGGCCCGCTACATCGAGGCCACGGTTTCGGGAGATCAGGGCGCGGTGCGCGTCTGCGGGCTGTATCTTCCCAACGGCAACCCCGCGCCGGGGCCGAAATACGACTACAAGCTCGCCTGGATGCAGCGGCTCGAGGCCCGCGCGGCCGAGTTGATCGCCTCGGAAGAGATCGCGGTGCTGGCCGGCGACTACAACGTGATCCCCCAGGCCGAGGACGCCGCCCGCCCGCAGAACTGGACCGAGGACGCGCTGTTCCTGCCGCAGACCCGGCAAGCGTACCGGCGGATCCTCAACCAGGGCTGGACCGACGCGCTGCGCATCCACCGCCCCGGCCCGGAGGTCTACACCTTCTGGGACTACCAGGCCGGCGCCTGGCAGAAGAACGACGGCATCCGCATCGACCACCTGCTGCTGACCCCCCAGGCCGCCGACCGCCTGACCGCCGCCGAGGTCGACGCCTGGGCGCGCGGCGGCGAGAAGCCCTCCGACCACGCGCCCGTGTGGATCGAGCTCGACCTCTGAGCGCCCCCCCCATGCGCCCCGGGCCCGACCCCGGGGCCTCTCCCGCCCACTCCGCCACACGACGCCCGCCTGCAGGCCCCCGGCCGGCTCGCGGTCCCTGCCCGGGA
>CAXGVP010001067.1:0-1549 GCA_964013055.1 uncultured Albimonas sp. | reverse complement strand
GCTGCAGCAGGCCCTGCATCTCGATGTCGGCCGCAAGCAGCTCCACCGGCTCCGGTTTCACCGGACGCAGGCGGTCGCCCTGGTCGATCAGGTCGACGGGAATGCGCAGCAGGTCGTTCACAGCAGGTCTCCGATGGTGAAGGCGACGAGGATCAGCAGGATCAGGCAGGCCAGGCCGAGCGCGTCGGCCTCGGGCGCGTCGTCCAGGCGGCGCAGCAGCTCGCGGAGGCGCGTCATCACGCGGCCCTCCGGCACAAGGTCTGGCGCCGAGCCTTACGTGAGGTGCAATCCGTGGTAGAGTGGCGGCGTCGAGAGGCGGGGGAACGCCCCTCGACGCCTGTCATCCCCTTCTGGAACAAGCAAAAGGAGACGATTTCGATGGCTGGGAAAGACGAGAAGCCGAAAGAGACCTTCGTGGTGCTGACGAACTTCGATCCGGCAGCCGCTGCAAGACCGGGAGAGACCGTGTCGATCAACTCGATCGGCCCGCACCAGCCGCCGCCCATCCGTCCCCGGCCCGAAGCTCCCGCGACGGGAACGCCGGAGACCTCCGAGAAGAAGTAGGACCCATGCCCGACCGCGAGAACATCAGGTTCAACACGCTCCGAAATGCGCTCTACCACACGGGGCGGCGGCGCTCCTTCGAGCGACTGAACCGGTTCTGCAACTTCACGCTGGTGCTTCTCGGCGCTGCAGTCGTCGGCGATCTCGCCGCGCGCTACGGCGTCGAGGCGCTCTGGCCTGGGGTCGCGGTCGCCTGCATCAGCGCGGTGCAGCTCGTCCTGGACTTCGGCGGGCGCGCTCGCGACCACCAGCTCCTGCAGCGCGAGTACTTCAACCTGCTCGCCGAAATCGAGCAGGTGATCTCCGCCACCGACGACCAGTGCGCCGAGTGGTACAGCCGGATGATCCGGATCACCGCCGACGAACCGCCCGTCCTGCGAGCGCTGGACGCCAAGGCCTTCAACGACGCCATGGATGCCACGGGCCTCTACGACCGCGAGGACCGTCTGCTCGTGCCGTTCCGGCACCGCCTGGTCGCATGCTTCCTGGCCTTCGACGGATACACCTACAAGACCTTCAGGGAGCACGCCGACGAGGCCGAGCGGAAGCGCGCTGGGAAGGGCTCCAAGCAGCCCGCTTGAGGGCTGCAGCTGGGAGTGGCGGAAGACCGTCATTCCACGTCCCCCTGCGCGAGCCGCTCCAGCTTCGCCTCCAGGCGCGCTACAGCCGTGTGCATCGCCGCCGAGCAGGCCTGCACGTCGGCCATGTCCAGCCCTTCCAGCGCCGCCGAGATCGCCGCGCCGGCCGCGTCCAGCTCCAGCAGGCGGAGATTCAGTTCCTCCCGGGCCTCGGCCGCCAGGACGCGGGCGTCGTCGAGGATCTCGCGGGCCTTCTCGCGCTGACCGACGGAGGCCTTCTCGAAGGCCCGCCCCGGGGCCGTGCAGGCCCGAGCCACCTTGGTTTCAACCCGCATGGTCGGCCTCCATCAGCTCGCGGACGGCCAGCTCCATGGCGCGCCACTGGATCTCGGCGATGCGCCGGCCGA
>CAXGVP010001066.1:0-1556 GCA_964013055.1 uncultured Albimonas sp. | reverse complement strand
CCCCGCGCGAACGTGCCCCGCACGGCCGTCCAAAGCAGCGCCGCCGATCCCTCCTCGGGACGGGCGTTGAGGACCGCGGGCGCCAGCGGCGCCCCCGCCTCGGCCCGGCACTCGATCGCCAGCGTGCACAGGTCCCCCGGCCGCGGGATCCTGCCCGAGGCCCAGGCCGAGGCCGGCGCCTCCTGCCAGCCCTCGGTCTCGGCATCGAGGTCCCACATCGCCCGCATCGGGCTCTGCCCATAGCCCCAGCTCGCCAGCGCCGCGCCCACCGCGCGCGCGCTGTCGCCGTCCGCGGCCAGCACCAGCAGCCGCGCGCCCGGCTGCACGAAGACCCGCATCGCCGCCGCAGACCGCTCCGGCCCCTTGCCATGCAGGGTCAGCGTCTCGCAGCCGTTCAGCGGCCACAGCATCCGCGCCGCCGCCAGCTGATACGCCGAGACATGCGGATGCACGACGGCTTCCGGAAACGCCGCCGCGATCCGCGAGCCGGCCGAGCGCCACAGCGGATCGCCCGAGACCAGCACCGCCACCCGCCGCCCCCGCAACGCCTCCAGCCGGTTGAGCAGATGGTCGAAGGGCGAGGGCCAGGCCACCCGCTCCGCCTCCACCTCCAGCGTCAGCTGGTGGTGGCGGTCGGCGCCGAAGATCACCTCGGCCGACTCCACCGCCGCCCGGGCCGAGGGGCGCAGCCCCTCCAGCCCGTCGGCGCCGAGCCCCACGATCTGCAGCCAAAGCTCGCTCATGCGCTCTCTCCAACCCGCCCGGGGACCGCCAGGCCATCCCCCTGCAATCCCAGCGACAGCGCGTTCACCGCCGCCGCCGCCATGGCCGAGCCGCCGACCCGGCCCCGCAGCGCCACGAAGGGCACGCCCCTCGGGTCCGCCGCAAGGGCCGCCTTCGACTCCGCCGCGCCCACGAACCCCACCGGGAAGCCCAGGATCAGGGCTGGCCGCGGCGCGCCCTGGTCGATCAGCTCCAGCAGCCGGAACAGCGCCGTCGGCGCATTCCCGATCGCCACCACCGCGCCGCCCATCCGCCCGGCCGCGAGATCCATCGCCGCCGCCGAGCGCGTGGTCCCCTGGCGCTTCGCCAGCGCCGCGCAGCCCGGCGCGTCCAGCGCCGAGATCACCTTGACGCCGGCGCAGCGCCCGCGCCGGATCACCCCCTGGGCCACCATGCCCACGTCGCAGATCACCGGGGCGCCGGCCTCCAGCGCCGCCACCCCCGCCTCCACCGCGCCGTCCGAGAACGCCAGCGCCCGCGCGATCTCCGGCATCCCGCAGGAATGCACCACCCGCAACGCCAGCGCCTGCATCGCCGGCGACATGCCCGACAGATCGCACTCCGCCCGCGCGGTCGCGAAACTGGCGGCGTAGATCGCCGCCGGGTCCCGCTCCCAGTCTCCGAGCGACGCGGCCCAGCCGCCGCCCGCCACGGCCTCCTCCGCCTCGTCCATATCTCCCTCCGCCCGCGACGGGCCCCCCTGGCGCACCGCCCGCCCCGCCGGCGCGGGCGCCCCGGACCCCCCAGGCGCCACAGCCGTCGCGCCGGCTCCC
>CAXGVP010001065.1:0-1556 GCA_964013055.1 uncultured Albimonas sp. | reverse complement strand
GGCGGCAAGCCGCGCTTCCTCGGGCTGATGCTGACCGTGGTGCTGCTGCTCTTCCTCGCCGCCGTCGCCGCCTGGGCCTCGGTCTTCCTCGAGGACGGCATCTCGCGCCTCTTCCGCCACGACGAGCCCGCCGCCGCGGCGATCGCCACCGCCGAGGCGCCCGATGACGCGGCGCTCGGCGACAGCGTCGCCATCGCCGACGAGCCGGAAGCCGCCGCCGATGCCGCCGAAACCGAGGCCGACGAGGGGATGGACGTCGCGGCCCTGCTGCCGCCCGACGAGGACGCCGCCCCGGTCCCGACCCAGCCGCTCCCCGCCGAACCCACCGGCCAGAGCCCGAGCGCCGACGAGGCCGCCGCGCGCTACGCCGCCACCGGTATCTGGGAGCGCGCGCCCTCCGCGCCGCACCACCCGCAGACGGATTCCGTCGACGACCTCTATATCGCCTCGGTCGATCCCAAGGTCGGCCAGTACGACGCGGTGGCGCTGCCGCCCGCGGGCACCCTGAACGACGACGTGGCGCTCGAGCCGGTGCGCCTGCCACCTGGACCGGACGTGCGCTTCGACCTCGACGAGAACGGGCTGGTGCGTGCCACCCCCGAGGGCGCGATCTCGCCCGACGGTATCCGGGTCTTCACCGGCCCGCCGCCGCAGATCCCGCCGCAGCGCAGCCCCGCCGAGCCGGCAGACGAAGCCGCCCCCGCCGCCCCCACGGCCACGCCCGAGGCCCCCGCGACCGGCGGCGAAGAGACCGGCGCAGCCACGAGTGACGCCGCGTCCACCGACACCGCAAGCGCCGAGCCAGGGAACCCGCTCGCCCAGAGCCGCCCGCAGCCCCGTCCCGGCGATCTCGTCGAACAGGCCGAGCGCGCCACGCTGGGCGGCAACTCGTTTGCGGAACTGGCCGGAAAGCGCCCGATCGAACGCCCCGCTGCGATCAGCGAAGCGGCCCAGCAGCAGGCCGAGGCGGCGATGGCAGAGGCCATCGCCCAGCAGGTCGCCGCCACCGTCGATACCCCGCCAGAAGCAGACGCAGAACCCGACGCCGAGGCGGACGAAATCATCGCCGAGGTGCCGGTCGGCACACGGCTCGCGGTGGCAAGCTCGATCCAGCCGAAGAACCGGCCGCGCGACATCGACACCATCGTCAAGCGCACCGAATCCGAACCGGTGCGGACCGCCTCCGCCGCCACCGTGCGCGCCCAGCCCGCCGCGCCGCGGATCCCGCAGAACAGCAGCGTCGCGGGCGCGGCCACGGTCAAGAACCAGATCAACCTGCGCCAGATCAACCTGATCGGCGTCTTCGGCACCCCCTCGAGCCGCCGCGCGCTGGTGCGGCTGTCGAACGGGCGGCTGCAGAACGTGAAGGTGGGCGACCGTCTGGACGGCGGCCGCGTCGCGGCCATCGGCGATACGGAACTCCAGCTCAACAAGAACGGCCGGAACGTGGTGCTGCGGATGCCGAACGGCTGACCGGCCCGTCCCTCGGGACGTCCCGCCCCTTCATCTTGCCAGATAAACTCCCGCCGGAGGCGTCCCGACGCCCCCGCCCGCGC
>CAXGVP010001064.1:0-1559 GCA_964013055.1 uncultured Albimonas sp. | reverse complement strand
GCGGGCGGCGGCGTCGAAGTCGACGCCGAAGCTCGCGGCCAGCGCGTCGAGATCCCAGCCCAGCGCCGCGCCGGCGGCCTCGAAAGGCGCGCGGGGCATCATCAGGGCGTCGGCGGCGTATTGCTCGAAGGCCGCCTGGGCGCGGCGGCGCGCGGCGCCCTCGCGCAGGCGGGGGCGGGCCTCGATCTCGGCGGCGATCGCCTCGGCATAGCGCCGCCGGGCGACTGCGGTGGACAGCGCCCGGCGCCGGATCACCGGCGGCGCCTCGGGCGGGGCGACCGAGGCGCCGCCGCCGGGCAGGGCCGCGCGCAGCGCGCCGTAGATCGCTTCGGGGTGCATGTCGGCGGGCACCTCGGCCGGCGAGACCTCCAGCGTCTCGAAACGGTTGCCTGCCTCGAGGAACGCGTCCTCGACATCCTCGACGGGCGTCGAGGGCGCCTCGGAATGGGCCTCGTCGAAGAACCGCGCCAGCCCCTCGGCCACGTCCGAGGCGCGGGTGGATTCGCTGAGCAGGATCTCGTGGAAGCGGCGGCGCTGGGCGTCGTCGATGTCGTCCACGTCCTCCAGGATCTCGGAGGTCGAGCGCAGGGCGGCGACATGGGTCAGCATCCGGTGCAGGTGGTCCGAGAGCACCGGGTCGTGGGTCAGCCGGTCCGACAGCGCCTCGACGAGGCGAGCGGCCTCGCGCCGCGCGGCCCAGGCGCGGGTCAGGGCGCGGCCCCAGTC
This sequence comes from uncultured Albimonas sp., assembly GCA_964013055.1. Classification (GTDB taxonomy): domain Bacteria; phylum Pseudomonadota; class Alphaproteobacteria; order Rhodobacterales; family Rhodobacteraceae; genus Albimonas. The sequence goes on along the minus strand of CAXGVP010001064.1, from coordinate 833 downwards.
GGGATGCCGGCCCAGCAGGTCGCGGGCGTCGTCGGGGTCGAGGGAGAGGTCGGCGAACTCCGGCTCGGCCGCGATCTCCGACAGGCGGTCGGCGAGCCGGCGCTCCATCGCGCCGTCCAGCTCCGCCGCCGGCACGCCCAGCGCCCGGGCGGCGCGCGAGACCAGGTCGGGGCTGGCGCGGCGCTTCTCGCGCTCGATCAGGTTGAGGTAGCTGGCGGAGATTCCCATCTCCCGCGCCAGGTCCGCCTGGCGCATGCCGGCCGCGCGGCGCCGCTCGCGGATACGCAGACCGATCATCGTCGATGGCACCCTGGCCCCTCCATGCTGCACCTGCGCGCAAACCCGCCATGCGTCCCGTGCAAGGCTCTGGGATCATGGCGCTTTCGCGGCTCCTTGTAGACTATTTACAATTTCGCACTTGCACAACGTCAAAAAGTGACAAAAAAATCAAACGATAACAATGGCTTGTTGACTTCTTGACGAGGCTGACCCAAGGTTCATCCCGGGCCTAGAGCCCAGTCCGGTCGACGTCGCGCGCCAGGGAGGCCCACGGGAGGGCGAGCGTCGTCGACCGGCGCAATCAAATGCTTCGGGAGGTATTCATGGCGAACTTCACCATCAGCCGCCGCGGGCTGCTGAAGACGTCCGGGGTCGTCGGCGCGGGTCTCGCCGCTCCGATGGTCTGGCGGCGTCCGGCCTACGCCTACACCAACGAGCCGACCGGCTCCTCGGTCACGCTGGGCTTCAACGTGCCCCAGACCGGCCCCTATGCCGACGAGGGCGCCGACGAGCTGCGCGCCTACGAGCTGGCGGGCGAGCATCTCCACGGCGGC
>CAXGVP010001063.1:0-1562 GCA_964013055.1 uncultured Albimonas sp. | reverse complement strand
TGCTTGAACTGGCTGATCTGGTAGCCCTGCGGCAGGTCCGGGGAGAAGTAGTTCTTGCGGTCGAAGACCGAGCGCAGGTTGATCTGCGCGTTCAGCCCCAGACCCGCGCGCACCGCCTGCTCGACGCAGAAGTCGTTGATCACCGGCAGCATGCCGGGCATCGCCGCATCGACCAGGGAGACGTTGGTGTTGGGCTCGGCGCCGAAGGCGGTCGAGGCGCCGGAGAACAGCTTCGACTTCGAGGAGACCTGGGCGTGGACCTCCATGCCGATCACGATCTCCCAGTCGCCCTGGGCGCCGTGAAGCACCTTCGCCTGCGGTTCGCGGTAGTCGAGCGCTTCCATGCTTCGTCGGGCCTCTTGAGCGGGGGCCGCGCGCGGGCGGGGCGCGCGGGCGGGGCGGGGGTCTGCGCGCGGGCGGGCGCCTGCGCGGCGGCTGTCGTCCCGGGGGATAGCGCGAAGGGGGCGGGATTTCCAGACGCAGAGGCGCGGCGCCCCAGGGGTCTGCGCCGCGGCCCGCTTGCCTCGCCCCGGCCGAGGCGCGACAGTGGCCGCGAGGACGGGAGGGGCGCGTGTCGGGACAGGCGGAGAAACGGTGGGCGCTGGCGGCGCTGGCGATCGGGATGCTGGCGGGGATCGCCCCCGCCCCGCAGGCGTCGGCGGACGTGCTGGACGCGGCGAAGGCGCGCGGCGCGCTGCGCCTGGGCTACCGGCTGGACGCGCCGCCCTTCTCCTACGCCGACGACGCGGGCGCGCCGGCGGGGCTGGCGGTGAAGCTCTGCGCCGCGGCGGCCCCCGGGCTGGTCGAGACGGCCGGCGGGGCGCTCTCGGTCGAGTGGGTCCCGGTCACCGCCGCCACCCGGTTCGAGGCGCTGGTCGAGGGGCGCATCGACCTGCTCTGCGGGCCCACCACCCAGACCCTGAAGCGGCGCGAGCGCCTGGATTTCTCGATCCCCTACTACGTCGACGGGGCCGGCATCGTGTTCCGCAAGGGCGGGCCCGAGACGCTGGAGCGGCTGACCGACGAGCCGGTGGGCGTGCTCAACGGCACCACCACCGAGGCGCTGGCCCGCCGGGTGCTGGCCGAGCGCGCGCCGGGCGCGCAGCTGGTGCTGTTCAAGAGCCATGTCGAGGGGCTCGACGCCCTGCAGCGCGGCGACGTCGAGGCCTACCTGGGGGACCAGTCGATCCTGCTTTACCAGCTGGGCCGGATGCGCCCGACGGTGCAGCCGGTGATCGCGCGGGGCACGCTGTCGCGCGAGCCCTATGCGCTGGCGATGCGGCGCGGGGAGGACCGGCTGAGGCTCGCGGTCGACCGGGAGCTGAGCCGGATCTACGAGTCGGGGGCGATCTACGCGCTGATCCAGGAGGCGCTGGGACGCATCCAGATCAGCCCCGAGATCGAGGCGATCTACGACGTCGTGGCGATCCCCGACTGAGAGGACCGGTCTACAGGCGCCCTGCGGGCGGGCTTGGCTGGGCCTGCGCCTGTGGGGGCGTCGAGAGGCAAGGGCGAGGGCGGGAGCCTCCGGCGGGCTCCTGACTCACCCAAGAACAGGGCCC
>CAXGVP010001062.1:0-1562 GCA_964013055.1 uncultured Albimonas sp. | reverse complement strand
GCCGGTCATTCCGCGGCCCGGCTCGGCACGGCCGGGGCCACGCCCATTGCGGCGAGGCGGGCGCAGAGGGCGTCGATCCCGGCCTCCATCCCGAACTCGGTCCGCAGGCGGGCGAGCGCGGCCTCCGCCATCGCGGCGCGGCCCGGCGCGTCGGCGGCGAGCGCGGCGATCGCCTCCGACAGGGCCTGCGGGTCGCCGGGGGGGACGAGGCGGCCCTCGCGCCCGTCGCGCACGAACTCGGGGATCGCCGAGACGGCCGTGGACAGGATCGGCAGCCGCTGGGAGGCGGCCTCCATCAGCACGTTGGGCAGCCCGTCGCGGTCGCCGTCGTCGGCGATCTTGGAGGGCAGCACGAACAGGTCCGCCGCCTGCATCGCCGCCACCACCTCGGTCTGGTCCTTCTTGCCCAGCCAGCGGATGCGAGGGGCGAGGCCCAGCGCCCCGGCCCGCGCAGCCAGCGTCGCCTTCAGGTCGCCCCCGCCGATGTGGTCGAAGCGCCAGTCCAGCCCCTCGGGCAGGCGCGCGAGCGCCTCCAGCAGGTCGTCGTAGCCCTTCTTGGCCACCAGCCGGCCCACCGAGATCAGCCGCAGGGGGCCCTGCGCGGGCGCCCGCTCGGGCGGATCGGGAAAGCGCGAGAGGTCGAGGCCGTGGTAGACCAGCCCCACCCTTTCGTCCGCGGGCGCCAGGCGGCGCAGCTCGGCGGCGCCCGAGGCGGTGCAGGTGACGGCGAAGGCGGCCTCGGCCAGCTTCTCGCGCTTCTCCCAGTCGGGGATGGTCCAGATGTCCTTGGCATGGGCCGAGACCGCCCAGGGCAGCGCGCGCATCGTCGCGGCATAGCGCGCGACCGAGCCGGGAGTGTGCAGGAAATGCACGTAGATGCCCTGCGTCTCTTCCGGCAGCTCGGCCGCCAGAACCAGCGCCTGCCCCCAGCGCCGGCCACGGTTCGAGGTCCGGTCCCGCCGCCAGTCGCGCAGCCACGCGGCCCGCGCGGCCGCATATCCCGGCAGGCGACGCGCGAGGCGCCAGGCGCGCAGCACCCGCAACGGCTCCTGGTAGAGATACTCGGGCAGGTAGCGCGGGCGGGCGCGGATGCGGTCGTGCAGCGGGTGGGTGCGGTCGTCGTAGGGATGGCGCAGGGACCAGATCTCGAAGCCGAAGCCGCGGGACTCCAGCGCCAGCAGCTCCTGGGCGACGAAGGTCTCCGACAGGCGCGGATAGCCCTTGGCCACCACCGCGAGGGTCGGGGCGGCGACGGGTGCAGGCGGGGCGGCGAGGCGGTCCTGGGTCATCGGCGCAGATCTAGACCGGCCGGGTCCCGAAGGACAGGCCCCGCGCTCCGCCCCGGGCCTGGCCTCGGACCCCGCGCGCCCCGCGCGCCCCGCGCCGCGCGCCCGACATCCCGGCCAGGCGCAACCTCGACGCGGCGCCTCCGCCGCCAGGCGGAGAAACCGCCGCAAGGCGGAGAAACCGCCGGCGGCCCCAGCCCCTGGCCCACGCCGCCCCCACCCGACCGCAGCCCCCGCGATCGCCCGCCGCAGGCGCCACGTCCACCCCGCGCCGCG
>CAXGVP010001061.1:0-1574 GCA_964013055.1 uncultured Albimonas sp. | reverse complement strand
GGCGGGCCGCTGCCCCGGACCTACACGATCTCCTCCTCGCCCTCGCGGCCGACCTCGCTGACCGTGACGGTGAAGGCGCAGGAGGGATCGCTCGGCACGCGCTGGATGCTGGAGAACCTGCACCCCGGGACCCGCCTGCGCGCCATCGGGCCGGGGGGGCGGTTCTCGTTCTTCGAGACGCAGGCCAGGAAGCACCTGTTCATCTCGGCGGGTTCGGGCATCACGCCGATGATGTCGATGATCACCCACATGTACGACGGCGGACGCGACCCCGACGTGGTGCTGATCAACTGCGCGCGCCGCCCCTCGGAGATCATCTTCCGCGAGCGGCTGGAGCATATCGCCTCGCGCATCACCGGCATCGAGCTCGCGTGGGTGGTCGAGGAGGCGGACCCCTACCGCCCCTGGACCGGCTACAAGGGCCGCTTCAACCAGCTGATCCTGGGCCTGGCGGCCCCCGACTACCTCGAGCGCGAGGTCTACTGCTGCGGCCCCGAGCCGTTCATGACCGGCGTGCGCGAGGCGCTGGCGGGGCTGGGCTTCGACATGGCCCGCTACCACCAGGAGAGTTTTACAGCTCCCCTGCCCGAGACCGGCGACATCCCCGACGACGTCACCCCCGACGAGGCGGTCTCGGCGCAGATCGAGTTCGCGGCCTCGGGCGTGGTTCATGCCTGCGCCCAGACCGACACGGTGCTGGCGGCGGCGCGGGCGGCGGGGCTGAACATCGCCTCGGGCTGCACCTTCGGCGTCTGCGGCACCTGCAAGATCCGCAAGACCGCCGGCGAGGTGCACATGGTCCACAACGGCGGCATCACCGAGGAGGACATCGAGGAGGGCTGGATCCTCGCCTGCTGCTCCAACCCCATCGGCCGGGTGACGGTGGACGTCTGACGACCGCCCCGAGGGCGCCCCGGGCCTGACCCGGGGCCTCCCCCTCCGCCCGCCGCAGGCGAAACCGGGGGCATGAGCCAAGCCCCTCGCCGCAGGGCGCCCCGGGCCTGACCCGGGGCCTCTCCCTCCGCCCGCCACAAGCGATACCGGGGGCACGAGCCAAGCCCCTCGCTGCAGGGCGCCCCGGGCCCGACCCGGGGCCTCTCCCTCCGCCCGCCACAAGCGAAACCGGGGGCACGAGCCAAGCCCCTCGCCGCAGGGCGCCCCGGGCCTGACCCGGGGCCTCTCCCTCCGCCCGCCGCGGGCCGGACCCTGGGCTAGGGCGCCGCATCCGCCCCCCGCCCTGCCCGCCCGCAGACCGCGCGAGGCCCCGGCTCCAGCCCGGGGCCGCTGCGCCCAGCCCGCCGCCGCCGGCGCGCCCCGCGCCGGAGACCGCCAGCCCCCCGAGAGGCCGAGATGAGCAACGATCCGCTGCTGCAGCCCTACCGGCTCAAGCACCTGACGCTGAAGAACCGGCTGATGATCACCAGCCACGAACCCGCCTATCCCGAGGACGGGATGCCCAAAGCCCGCTACCGCGCCTATCACGCGGAACGCGCGCGGGCGGGGGTGGCGCTGACCATGACGGCGGGCTCGGCCTCGGTCTCGCGCGACAGCCCGCCGGTGTTCAACAACATCCT
>CAXGVP010001060.1:0-1574 GCA_964013055.1 uncultured Albimonas sp. | reverse complement strand
GGGCGAGACCTGGGCGCCGAAGGCCCACGCCTGGCGGGAGGCGGCCGATGGCTGAAATCCCGGAAGGCACTCCGCCCGCGATCACCCCCTATGTGCAGATCCTGGGCGTGGCCCGGACGGTCGAGGTTCTGCTCGCGCTGGGCGGATCCGAGGTCTACCTCTCCCCCCGCTCGAACGGCTCGTCGCGGCTCGCGAGGATCATCGGAAGCGAAATGACTGCGGAGCTGGCGGCCAGACTCGGAGCTGCGCGCCAGCACCGGATCCCGACGGCCAAGGCCTGGCTCGCCGAGCGCCTCGCCGAACAGGGATTGCCCAAGGCGGAGATCGCCCGCAGACTGCATGTCACCGATGTCTCTGTGCGGGCCTGGCTCGATCGGGCCGCTCGCCGCGACGCGGACGATCCCCTCCAGCCCCGCCTGCTCTGAGCCCCATCCGCAAGCGCTTGCGGATGATGCGGCGCCCCCCGCGTCGACATACTGACCCCCGAATTTCGAGATCGCATCGGACGGGGGCGACATGCACACCAGCGCGAAGGGCGTGGCCTTTCTGGAGCGGCACGAGGGCGTCGTCCTCAAGGCTTATCGGGACGCGGTGGGGGTCCTGACCATCGGGCCCGGCCTGACGAAGGCCTCCGGCGTCGTCGACCCGAAACCCGGCATGGTGATCACCGCCGAGGAATCGGCGCGGCTGACCAAGCTGGCGATGGAGCGCAACTACGAGCCGGCGGTCCGGGCCGAGATGGGCCCGAGCGTCTCGCAGCACGAGTTCGACGCCGGCATGAGCTTCCACTGGAACACGGGCGCGATCGCCAGAGCCACCTGGGTGGACGCCTGGCTGCTGGGCGAGTGGGACCTTACGCGGGCGAAGCTGCTGCTCTGGAACAAGGGCGGCGGCAAGGTGCTCCCGGGGCTGGTGCGGCGGCGCGAGGAGGAGTTCAGCCTGCTGCGCTTCGGCGTCTATCACGGCGCACCGCCGGCGACGAAGGATCCGCGGATCGCCCGCGAGGTCGTGCCGCTCGACAAGGCGGAAGTCGCCGCCGTCCGCGCGGGCTTTGCGTCGCTGGGCTACGATCCCGGCGAGGGGCTCTCCGGCGTCTCGGCCGAGGCCGTGCGCGCCTTCCAGGCCGACCATGACCTGACGGTCGACGGCATCATCGGGAAGGCGTCCCTCTCCACTCTTCAGCGCATGCTCGATGCCCGCAAGAAGGTCGCCACCACTGCGGTCGCCGGGGGCGGCGCCGGAACCTCCGCCCCGATCGCCTCCGAGCTCGCCGCGACCGCGGCCGACTTCTCCGCCTGGGCCGAGTGGGTCGCCTGGGCGGTGGTGGCGCTCGCAATGGCGCGTCTCGCCTGGCTCGCCTGGAGCTACCGCGACGCCCTCGCCGCCCGCGTCCAGGGCGCGGCTCCCGGCATCGCCGCCTGGCTGCGGAGGATCTGATCATGCTGCCCGCCCTCGCCCCCATCCTCGCCTCCGTCGCCGCGTCGGTCGGCGCCCCCCTGGTCGAGCGCATCCTCGCCGGCCGCATCGGCGCCGAGAACGCCGGGCTCGTCTCCGGCATGATCGGCGCCATCGCC
>CAXGVP010001059.1:0-1576 GCA_964013055.1 uncultured Albimonas sp. | reverse complement strand
CCTCGGCCATGGGGGGTCCTCTCCTTCTTGGCGCTGCACAGGTGACGCGCGCCCCGCGCCGGCGCAACCCGGGCGCGACCCCGTGGGCAAGGCGCGGGGCGCAGATCCGCGTCCCGCCCTGCGCAGGGCCGCGCGCCGCGCGGGGCTGGCGCGGCGGGTCTCGCGCGCGTATATGCGCGCCATGGCCAAGGATGGATCCTCCGCCCCCCTGCGCTTTCGCAAGATGCACGGGCTGGGCAACGATTTCGTGGTGATCGACGCGCGCACGGGCGGCCCCCGGGCGACGCCCCCGCTCGCCCGCGCGCTGGGCGACCGTCACCGCGGGGTCGGCTTCGACCAGCTGGCCGAGATCGTCACCGGGGCCGAGCTGGGCGACGCGGACGCCGACGCCGGGCTGATCTTCTGGAATGCCGACGGCTCCACCGCCGGCGCCTGCGGCAACGCCACGCGCTGCGTCGCCTCGCTGCTGCTGGCCGAGACGGGGCGCGACTCGGTTGCCATCCGCACCGAGCATGGCCGCCTGACCGGGCGCCTGCGCGCCGACGGGCTGATCGAGGTGAACATGGGCGCGCCCGCGCTCGACTGGGCCTCGGTGCCGCTGGCGCGGGAGGCCGACACCCGCGCCCTGCCCCTGCCCGGCGCGCCCGCTGCGGTGTCGATGGGCAACCCCCACTGCATCTTCGTGGTCGAGGACGCCGAGGCCGTGGACCTGGCCGTCCGCGGGCCCGAGATCGAGACCCACCCCCTGTTCCCCCAGCGCACCAACGTCGAGTTCATCTCGCGCATCGGCCCCGACCGCCTGCGCCTGCGGGTGTGGGAGCGCGGCGCGGGCGTGACGCTCGCCTGCGGCTCGGGCGCCTGCGCGGCGGTGGTCGCGGCGGCCCGCCTGGGCGTGACCGGCCGCCGCGCGGTGGTCGAGCTCGACGGCGGCGCGCTGGAGATCGCGTGGCTGCCCGAGGACCAGGGCGGCGGCGTGGTCATGGCCGGCCCCGTGGCGACCGTCTTCGAGGCCGAGCTCTCGCCCGCCTTCCTCGACGCCGTGGCGGAGGCCTGAGATGCCCCGCCCCCCCGCGCCCCCGGTCTTCGAGACCTTCGGCTGCCGCCTGAACGCCTACGAGACCGAGGCGATGAAGGCGCTCGCGGCCGAGCAGGGCCTGGGCGACGCGGTGGTGGTCAACACCTGCGCGGTGACCGCCGAGGCCGTCCGCCAGGCCCGCCAGCGCATCCGCAAGCTGCGGCGCGAGAACCCGAACGCCCGCCTGATCGTCACCGGCTGCGCCGCCCAGACCGAGCCCGAGACCTTCGCCGCGATGCCCGAGGTCGACCTCGTGCTGGGCAACGCCGAGAAGATGCAGGCCCCCGCCTGGGCGCAGCTGAAGCGCGAGGAGGCCTTGGGCGGCAACGGCGGCCCCGACCTGATCGGCGAGACCGAAAAAATCCGGGTCGACGACATCATGTCGGCGACCGAGACCGCCGGCCACCTGATCGACGGCTTTGGAACGCGCGCCCGCGCCTACGTGCAGGTGCAGAACGGCTGCGACCACCGCTGCACCTTCTGCATCATCCCCTATGGCCG
>CAXGVP010001058.1:0-1578 GCA_964013055.1 uncultured Albimonas sp. | reverse complement strand
CCCGCCTGACCCCCCGCCGCGCCCCCACCGGCGCCTGGCCGGTGATCTACGATCGTCGGATTTCTTCGAGCCTGGTGGGTCATCTGCTGGGGGCCGCCAACGGCGCCTCAGTCGCCCGCGGCGGCTCCTGGGCGGCGGGGCTGCTGGGCGAGCGGGTGCTGCCCGCCGGCATCGACCTGGTGGAGGAGCCGCTGCGCCCCGGCGCCGCCGCCTCGCGCCCCTTCGACGCCGAGGGGCTGCCGGTGGGCGAGCGCGCCTTCGTCGAGGACGGGGTGCTGACGAGCTGGGTGCTCGACCTCGCCTCCGGCCGCCAGCTGGGGAGGGAGTCGACGGGCAACGCGATGCGCGGGGCGTCGTCCACGCCCTCTCCGGGGACCTCCAACGTGCGGCTGACGCCGGGCGCGATGAGCCTCGAGGAGATGATGGCGCAGGTGGGCACGGGGCTGCTGGTCACCTCGATGATCGGCGCCTCGATCAACGCCACCACCGGCGACTATTCCCGCGGCGCCTCGGGCTTCTGGATCGAGGGCGGGGAGATCGCCTTCCCGGTCAACGAGATCACCGTCGCGGGCAACCTCAAGCGGATGCTGGCGGGGCTGACCGCGGCGAACGACGGGGACGAGACCAGGTCGGCCGTCGTCCCCTCCCTGCTGGTCGAGGGCCTGACGGTTGCCGGCGGCTGAGCGCGAGGCCCGGCCGCGCGATCCGCGGGACGCCGAGGATCTCGCGCTGCTGGTCGGGGCGGCGCGGGCGGCGGGCGCGATCGCGCTGCGCCACTTCCGCGAGGATCCCGAGGCCTGGGAGAAGGACGGCGGCCAGGGCCCCGTCTCGGAGGCCGATCTCGAGGTCGACCGGATGCTGCGCGCCGAGCTTGGCGCGGCGCGGCCGGGCTACGGCTGGCTGTCGGAGGAGACCGAGGACGAGGGGGAGCGGCGCGAGGCGCGGCTCTCGGCCGAGCGGGTTTTCATCTGCGATCCGATCGACGGCACCCGGGCGTTCCTCAAGGGCGAGGAGACCTGGGGTCACGCGCTGGCGGTGGCCCAGGACGGGGTGGTGCGCGCGGGGGTGATGTTCCTGCCGGCGCGCGAGGCGATGTATGGCGCGAGCCTCGGCGGGGGCGCGACGCTGAACGGGGCGGCGCTGGCGCCCTCGGCGCGGACCGAGCTGAGCGGCGCCGACGCGCTGGTCTCGGCCGCGGGCATGCGGCCCGAACGCTGGAAGGGCGCGCCGCCGCCGGTGACGCGGCACTTCCGGGCCTCGTTGTGCTACCGGCTGTGCCTGGTGGCGCAGGGGCGGTTCGACTGCTCGATCTCGGTGGGCGGGGTCTGGGAATGGGACGCCGCCGCAGGCGACCTGATCCTGCGCGAGGCGGGGGCGGCGGTGTCGGATGCGCGCGGAGCGACGCCGCGCTACAACCGGCCGGAGCCGCGGCTCTCGGGCCTGATCGCCTCGGCGCCGGGGCTGCATCAAGCGATCCTCGACCGGCTGGCGCCCCACGACTGAGCGCGAAGGCGCCGCGTCGGGCCTCGCGCCCGGGGCGGGCGTCCGGCCCGCGGCGCGTCCCGGCGCGGCGCCTGG
>CAXGVP010001057.1:0-1578 GCA_964013055.1 uncultured Albimonas sp. | reverse complement strand
GGGCGCCGCGGCTGCGGCGGCCCGCCACCCGGCTCCGCCCCGCGGACCCGAAGGCGCACCCTGCGCCACAGGCCCAAGCACGCCCGCAGGGCGCCTCCGGGCCGGGGAGCCCGGCCCTCGCCGGCAGGGCGCGACGTCGCCGCCCGGCGGAACCGGACGTCGAAGGGTGGACGGATCGCGCCGGAGCAATAGGTGAACGGCCGACCCCGACGCTCGCCGCACCCCCGGCGCGACGGCCCCGACAGAAAGGACGCGACCCGATCCGATGACCCGCTCCACCTTGCCCGGCAGAGAGTTCCTCCCGCCCCCCCGCCTGACCACCGAGGACGGCGAGGAGCGGCGCGTCGGCGTGGAGCTGGAGTTCGCCGCCATCTCGGCGCGCGAGGGCGCCCGCCTGGTGCGCGACCTCTTCGGCGGCGACATCTACGAGGAAGACCCCCACCGCTTTCACGTCAAGGAGGCGGAGCTCGGCGACTTCACCGTCGAGCTCGACACCCGCCACGCCCACCGCTCGAAACCCACCGAGACCGAGACCCGCAAGGGCATCGAGCGCTTCTTCGAGGAGATGGGCGAGGAGCTGCGCAGCCTCTACGGCGACGTTTCCTCGCTGCTGGTGCCGTGCGAGATCGTCTGCCCGCCGATCCCGCTCACCGCGCTGCCGCGCGTGGACGAACTGGTCGACGCCCTGCGCGGCGCCGGCGCCTCGGGCACCGACGACAGCCCGCTGCACGCCTTCGGGGCGCAGCTCAACCCCGAGATCGCCACCGCGGACCCCGCCTGGCTGACCGCGATGCTGCGCGCCTATGTGCTGCTCTCGGACTGGCTGCGCGAGGTGACCGAGCTCGACGCCACCCGCCGCATCGCCGCCTTCGCCGACCCGTTCCCGCGCGAATACGTCGCCCGGATCACCGAGCCGGGCTATGCGCCGAGCCTCGACAAGCTGATCGACGACTACCTCGAGGACAATCCCACCCGGAACCGCGAGCTCGACATGCTGCCGCTGTTCTGCTGGCTGGACGAGGAGCGGGTGCGCTCCGCCCTGCCGGACGAGAAGATCCACGCCCGCCCCACCTTCCACTACCGCCTGCCCAACGCCGACCTCGGCCGCGAGGGCTGGAACGTCTCGGTCGAGTGGAACCGCTGGCGGATGGTCGAGAAGATGGCCGAGCGCCCCGAGCGGCTGGAGGCGATGGGCCGCGCCTGGGCGGAGAACGCCGACCGGACCTTCCCGTCCTCCTGGGCGGTGCTGGCGACCGAGTGGATGCTGCTGGAATGACCGGCGCGAGACCGAACGGCCCCCCGCCCGCCGCGCGGCCCGATGCGCGCGCGGCGGCGCCTCGCGCGCTTGAGACCCGCGCAGGAGAGGCCCGCGAGAGCGGGACCCGCCCGACGGAGACCCCCGTCACGGAGGCCCCTGTCACGGAGACCCCCGTCACGGAGGCCGGCGCGGTGGAGATCCACCCGACCGGGGACCACGCCACGGCGCCCCCCGCGAAGGAGGCCCGCGCGACGGAGAGCCACCTGACAGGCGCCCACCTGACGGGGACCCGCGCGGCGGAGGAACGGGCGCCGGGGGAG
>CAXGVP010001056.1:0-1579 GCA_964013055.1 uncultured Albimonas sp. | reverse complement strand
CAGGCCGCGAGAGGCCCCGGGTCAGGCCCGGGGCGCCCGTGGGGCGAAGGCTGCGCGCCGCTTCCGTGCGGGGCGACGGCGGCCCCGGGCGCAGGCCCGGCGCAGGGCTCGGCGCGGGGTCTGGGCGCAGGATGGCCCGGCGACCGGGGCCGCCGGGCGCGGGGGTCAGGTGAACAGGAAGTCCGAGGCCGAGAGGTCGTCGAGGTCCACGTCGGCCAGCTTGATCCAGCCCGCGTCGGTGGCGATCACCACATGGTCGCCCTTCTGGCGGGCGTCCTCCATCAGCGCGTCGAAGCCGGCGTAGGCGTCGGCGTCGAACACCGCCTTGTCCTTGCCGATCTGGAAATCCTTCACGATTTCCTTGTCGTAGCCGCCGGAGGTGAAGTCGAAGCGGTCCTTGCCCGGCCCGCCGGCGAGCACGTCCTTGCCCGCGCCGCCCGACAGCCAGTCGGCGCCCTTGCCGCCCGCCAGCTTGTCGGGCCCGTCGCCGCCGAACAGGCGGTCGTTCCCGCCGCCGCCCTTCAGGACGTCGCTTCCCTTGTTGCCGTAAAGCTTGTCCGCGCCGCCGCCGCCGATCAGCTTGTCGCCGCCCTTGCCGCCCTTGAGTCCGTCGTTCCCGCCGCCCCCCTTGAGCACGTCGTCCCTGGTCCCGCCGGTGAACTCGTCGCGCCCGCCGCCGCCGATGAACTTGATCTTCTGGCCCCGGATCTCCTCGCGCAGCGCCGAGGTCGCCTGGCCGTCGTCGTCCTCGTCGAAGCCCATCAGGTCGACCAGGATCGCGCGGGCGAGGTCCTCGTCCTTGATGGTCTTGCCGAAGCTCACCTCGAAGTCGGTCTGCGCCAGCGACAGCGCGCCGGAATCCTCGTCCTGCGCGGCGCCGTAGCCGAACCCGACCGCGTCCAGCGTGCCGCCGAGGCGGTGGGTGGTGATGTCGTAGCTCAGGTCCCCGGTCACCATGAACGCCTGCGAGCGGGTCGAGGCCTCGTCGGTGATCGGGGTCTCGGCGCCGGCGTAGTCGCCCTCGGACTCGTCGGAGAAGGTTCCGAAGCCCATCAGCGCGAAGTCGGAGTCGAAGGCGTCGAGATACGCCTCGAAGGAGGTCTCGGAGTTGTTGCGGGAGATGATCTTGACGGTCATGGCGCCTCCGGCGCCCGCGATCCGGCGGGCGGCGTGCTGGGGCGGCCGCGCGGAAGCCCGCGTCGGACGCTCGGGGGGAATCGGGGGCTGGGGAGGCCGGGGCGCGGCGCGCCGCCCGCAGGGGGCGGGCGCGGCCGGGCCCGGCGCCTGGCGACGCCCGATGTCTCGGGTAACCGACGAATGAAGTCAAGAATTCACGGCGCCGGTTGAAACCAGTGTGAAACGGTCGGATAAGGGCCGCACGGGCCGGTGGGCGGCCCGTCGATCCACCCATCCGGAGGCGTGCGCGCGGGCAGGACCCGCGCCGGGGCGCCCGACCGGAGAGGCAGACGCTGCGATCCGGGTGGAACGATGATCTCAATTTCCTGGGCGGCGCCGGCCGTCGCCGTCTCCGTCTCCGTCGTGGCGTTGTCCGCGGGGCTTGGCGCGGCGCAGGCGCAGG
>CAXGVP010001055.1:0-1589 GCA_964013055.1 uncultured Albimonas sp. | reverse complement strand
CGAGGCGGGTGAACATCTCCAGCTCCAGGAACTGCGCGTAGTCGAGCCGCACCCGCCCCGCCAGCGCCCTGAGCGCCGGCGCTTGGGCCTTGCCCCCCACCCGGCTGACGCTGAGCCCCACGTCCACCGCCGGCCGCTGCCCGGCCGCGAACAGGCGCTGGTCCAGCACGATCTGCCCGTCGGTGATCGAGATCAGGTTGGTGGGGATATAGGCCGAGAGGGCGCCCGCATCGGTCTCGGCGATCGGCAGCGCGGTCAGCGAGCCGCCGCCCCGGGCTGCCGACAGCTTCGCCGCCCGCTCCAGCAGGCGGGCGTGGAGGTGGAAGATGTCGCCCGGATAGGCCTCGCGCCCCGGAGGCTCGTGGGTCAGCAGCGCCAGCTCGCGGTGGGTGGCGGCGTGGCGGGTCAGGTCGTCGATCACGATCAGCGCATGGCCGCCGGCGTCGCGCACCTGCTCGGCCATGGTCATGCCCGCGAAGGGCGCGGCCCATTGCAGGCCCGGCGCGGCGGCGGCGGAGGCGACGACGAAGATGCAGCGCTCGGGCGCGCCGTGGCGGCGCACCGCCTCGATCGCCCGCTGCACCGCCGTCGCCCGCTGGCCCACCGCCACATAGACGCACACGATGTCCGAGCGGCGCTGCGCCACCATCGCATCGACCGCGAGCGAGGTCTTGCCCGTCGCCCGGTCGCCGATGATCAGCTCCCGCTGGCCGCGGCCCAGGGTGAACAGGGCGTCGACCGCCAGCACCCCCGTCTCGACCTGCACGTCGATCGGGTCGCGGTCGATGATCGCGGGGGCCTCGGCCTCGATCGGGCGAAGCTCGCCCGCGATGGGCGGGCCCCCGTCGAGCGGGCGGCCCAGCGGGTCCACCACCCGGCCCAGCAGGCCCGCACCCACCCGGGTGCGCATCACCTCGCCGGTGCCGCGGACCGGGGCGCCGGCCTCGATCCCGGCGGCGTCGTCGATCAGGACGGCCTGGATCGCGTCCTCGTCGAGCGCCAGCGCGAAGCCGGTGCGCCCGCCCGCGAAGACCAGCAGTTCGCCCAGGCGCGTCTCCGGCAGGCCCGACACCCGCGCGATGCCGTCCCCGACCGAGAGCACCCGGCCCAGCGTCGTCGCCTCCGGCCCCAGCCGCGCCGCGTCGAGCCGGGCGCGGGCGTCCGCAAGCAGGTCCCCGGAGGCGGGAGGGTCCCCAGGTGGGGGCGCGCCCGAAGGGGTGGGAGGGTCCAGGGTCGCGGGCAGGTCTCCAGGCGCCGGCCGGTCCGCGGGGCGAGACGCCTCCGGGGCGGCGGGCGGCGGCGGCGGGGCGTCGCGGTTCTCGGGGGCGGGGTCAGTCGTCATGGCGGGTCAGCTCGGCGGCCATGCGGTCGATGTCGGCGCGCAGGCTGTTGCGCGCCTCGGCGTGGGGGGCGGCGATCTCGAACCCCGCGAGCAGGCCCGCGTCCACCGTCACCTGCAGCGAGACCTCGGCCCCCAGCGCGCGGGACAGCGCCGCGGCCACCGCCTGCGTCTCGGCCGCGTCCAGCGGGCGGGGGGCGCGCAGCGGGATCGGGGCGGCGGCGAGCTCCGCGCGCGCGGCGGGCGGCAG
>CAXGVP010001054.1:0-1591 GCA_964013055.1 uncultured Albimonas sp. | reverse complement strand
CCAGCGGACAGTTAGGCGGCGGGCGGGGCGCTGTCAACGCGCGCCCCCTCATCCGTCGGCGCCCCGCCGGCCGCAAGCCCGGCTCGCAGCCCGGGCGGGAGACGTGAACGCAACGGCCCGATCCCGCCCGTCCTCGCCCCCGGGGCGCCTGTGAGCGGCCCTCGTGGCCGCGGCGGTTTCCCACGCCGGGGTTGAACCCGGCGCCCGGAGGCTACAGGTCCCCCCGCGAACCCGATGACCCCGCCTCGCAAGAAGGCGTCTCCATGAAAGGGAGCTATTTCATGCCCATCGCCCGCCCGCGCCGCGCCGCGGCCCTCGCCGTCGCGGCCGCCGCGCTGATCCCCGTCGCCCTGGCGCCGGTCGCCGTCCTCGCGCAGGACCAGACCCAGAGCCAGACCGCGGCCGAGACGCCCGCCGCCGCCCCCGAGCCGGCGGCCGACATGGTCGTGGCCACGGTGAACGGCAAGCCGGTGACGCTGGCCGAGGTGATCATCGCCCGCTCGACCCTGCCCCAGCAGTACCAGCAGCTGCCCGACGCGCAGCTGATGCCGGCGCTGATCGACCAGGTGGTGGTGCAGCAGCTGCTCGCCCAGCAGGCCGAGGAGGCCGGGCGCGGCGACGATCCGATCGCCGCCATCCACGCCGAGATCGCGCGCACCTCGTATCTGGCCGAGTCCGAGATGGGCCGGGTGATCGCCGAGGCGACCACCGAGGAGGCGCTGCGCGCCTTGTACGATGAGAAGACCGCCGAGATGGAGCCGACGCAGGAGATCCGCGCCTCGCACATCCTGGTCGAGGACAAGGCGCTGGCCGACGAGATCAAGGCCGAGCTGGACGGCGGCGCCGATTTCGCCGCGCTTGCCCAGGAGCACGGCACCGACGGCACCAAGGAGCGCGGCGGCGACCTGGGCTGGTTCGACGAGGGCCAGATGGTCCCCGCCTTCGCCGAGGCCGCCTTCGGCGCCGAGGAAGGCGTGGTCGTGGGCCCGGTCGAGACCCAGTTCGGCTGGCACCTGATCCTGGTCACCGGCCAGCGCGAGGCCCCTGTGCCGACCTTCGAGGAGATGCGCCAGCAGCTCGCCCAGGAGGCCGCCCGCGCCGCCGCCGGCGAGAAGGTCGAGGAGCTGCGCGCCGCGGCCGAGATCGAGCTCTCCGAGGAGCTGCCCGACGCCTCGGCGATCCGCCGCGACGACCTGCTGTCGCCGAAGTGATCCGGCCCCGGGACCTGCCCCGGCGGGACCCGGAGCTGCGCCCCCGCGGCGCAGGCGAAAGACGGCGCGAGGGGCCCTGAACGGGCTTCTCCCCGCCGCAAGGACATGGCAAGAGGGCGGGATCGCGACGGCGCGGTCCCGCCCTTTTCACGTGGTTCGCCCACGTCCGGGCCCCGGCGCCGGCACGACGAGGACGGCCGCGGCGCAAGGCTCGGCGCGGCGGTCCGGGGCGACGATGCAGGGGACGCAGGCATGGCCAAGGACGACAAGAAGAAGAAGTCGAAGAAGGCGAAGGCCGCGGCGCCCGCCGGCACGCTGGAAGGCGCGCTGGAGCGGCTCGCCGCCCTGAAGGCCGAGGTCGCCGCGCTCGAGGCGACGCT
>CAXGVP010001053.1:0-1592 GCA_964013055.1 uncultured Albimonas sp. | reverse complement strand
GCCCCACATCAACCGCGCCGTGCTGCTGATGGGCCAGGACAAGGTCGACGAGGCGCGCGTGGCGCTGGAGACGGCCGTCGAGCTCGACCCCGAGATGCTCGCCGCGCGCGAGCGGCTGGGCCGCGTCTACGAGATCCTGGGCCGCTTCGACGACGCCATCGCCCAGTACGAGGTGTTCGTGGCCGCCTCGGAGGAATCGGGCCCTCCGGGCGTGCGGCTGAACCTCGCCAACCTCTACAACGCGCGGCGCGACTACGACCGGGCGCTGGCGGTGCTCTCGCCCTGGCAGCGCGACCGCACGGTCGACAGCGCCGTGCAGCGGGTGCTGGGCGACGCGATGCTGGGACAGGGCCGCGCCGACGCCGCCGTGCGCCAGTTCCGCTTCGCCATCGACGTCGATCCCGACAACCCCGCCAACCAGCTGGGCCTGGGCATCGCCCTGCGCTCGTCGGGCAGCTACCGCCAGGCGATGGAGCTGTTCCAGGAGCTGAGCGAGCGCCTGCCCGACTCGCCCGTCCCCGTGGTGCAGATCGCCGAGACCCAGCTCGCCGAGGGCGACGTCGACGCCGCCAACGAGACCTTCCTGCGCGCCATCGAGATGACCGACGCGCCCGGCGGCATCGAGCAGCGCTACGCCGCCGTCCTGATCGAGCAGGGCGAGCCCGAGGCCGCCGCCCGCGTGCTCGAGACCGGCATCGAACGCGACGGCGCCGACCCCCGCCGCCTGGCCGCGCTGGCCGCCGCCTACGGCGCCTCGGGCGACGCGGACCGCGAGCGCGAGATCCTCGCCAAGGCCACCGAGGACTTCCCCCAGGACGCCGGCGGCTTCGTCCGCCTGGCCATGTTCGAGCGCGAGCGCGGCGACATGGAGGCCACGCTCGCCGTCGCCACCCAGGGGCTGGAGACCCACCCCGAGGCGCCGGTGCTGCTGCGGCTTGCGGCCATCGCCTCGCGCGATCTGGGCCACGACGACGAGGCCGTGCGCCTGGGCGAGCGGCTGCTGCGCCTGCAGCCCAACAGCGTCCCCGACCGCTTCATCTACGCGACCCTGCTGGACCGCGCCGGCATGGACGGCCCCGCCGCCCAGTTCTATCGCCAGGTGGCCGAGCGGCAGCCCGACAACTGGGCGGCGATGAACAACCTCGCCCTGGTGCTGTCGCGTCTGGGCCGCGATCAGGAGGCGCTGACCTACGCCCGCCGCGCCGCGCAGCTGCAGCCTGACAACCCCGCGGTGACCCACACGCTGGGCTACGTGCTCTACAAGGTCGGCTCGCTGGGCGAGGCTGAGAAGCTGATGGAGAAGGCGGTCGTCGCCCTGCCCGAGGTCGGCGAGATCCGCTACCACTACGGCTACATCCTGCTCGCCCGCGGCCGCAAGGAAGAGGCGCGCGAGCAGCTGGAGATGGGCCTGGAGATGGATCCCGAGAACAAGGAAGCCCCCAAGGCCAAGGACATGCTCCTGCAGATGTGACGCCGGACGGGCGCTGGACGGGCGCAGGACGGAAAAAGGCCCCGCGGTTCGCCGCGGGGCCTTTTTCGTGCCGGGGGTCCGTGCCGGGGGTCCGTGCCGGGGGTCCGTGCCGGGGGTCCGT
>CAXGVP010001052.1:0-1599 GCA_964013055.1 uncultured Albimonas sp. | reverse complement strand
CGAGCAGCCGGCCGCCGCCAGCAGCGCCGCCATCGCGGCGAGAAGAACCGGCCGCATCATCCCTCGCCCTCCCCCAGGAGTTCGCTCAGCTGGGTCAGCCGCTGCCCCAGGGCGGGGCTCAGCATCGGGTCGGCCAGCGCCGCCTCGACGTCTTCGCGCGCGCCGGAGCGGTCGCCGGCCTGCAGGCGGGCCACCGCGCGCGCCTCGAGCGCGAGCAGCCGGAAGGGATGGCCCTCGGCCACATAGGCGGCCAGCGCGTCGGCGCGGGCGGCGGGCTCCAGGTCCTCGGCGCGCAGCAGCGCGGCCTTGAAGCCGGCGAGGTCGCGGTAGAGCGGATCGGCCGCGCCGTCGCTCTCGACCGCGTCGAGCACCTCGATCGCGGCGGCGCGGTCGCCGGCCTCGACCAGGGCCGCGGCCTGCGACAGGCGCGCGATCACCGCGGCGCCGGCCTCGAGCTCGGCGGCGCGGGTGGCGTAGGCCTCGGCCCGCTCGGTCGCGTCGGGGATGTCGGCGGCCTCGATCAGGCGGGCGCCGGCGGCCTGGGCGTCGGCGTCCTCCTGCTGGTCGAGCCAGGTGGCGACGCCGGCGCCGGCCACCGCCAGCACCACGACGCCCACGACCCAGGGGCCCCAGCGCCGCCAGGCCGTCAGCATCCGGTCGCGGCGAAGCTCTTCCGAGACCTCGTCGATGAAGCTGTCCCTGTCGGCCACGTATCGGATCCCTTGTCGTTTTCCCCGCCCCGGAGGGCGCGTCGGTTCCGGCCCCGGAGGCCGCGCCGGCGGCCCGTCGGCCCGGCGCGAGCCCTCCGCGGGCGCGTCTTCGCGCCCCGCCCTTGCGGAATGGAGTGGATTTTTCCCCATTCTGCGGCCGGATGAACGCGGTTTTGCGTATAGATGCCGTTCGGTTGCGGCGCAAGGTTGCGCGAAGCTGACGTGCGCGCCATCTAGGCGCGGTTACGGGCGCGTCAACAGGCGGCCGCGGGGAAGCGACTCGCCCCGGCGAGTCATCCGTCCCGGCCCCGCGCGCGTATTGCCCAGGGCACGGTTGACGCGCACGGGCGTTTCGCGCGACGGAACCCGTCGCCCGCAACGTGACACCAAGGGCCCGGCCTCGCCGACGCCCGCGGTTCGAGGATCGGCTTGCGCCGGTGGGGGAGAGACGCCGGCGTCCGCCGGTGCAGGACGAAAGCCGGCGTCCGCCGGTTGGCGAAAGGCAGTTTCATGAGACTGGTTCCCGTTCTGATGGCGCTGGCCGTCTGCGTCGGGCTTTGGTTCTGGATCGTTCCGGCAAGCGGCCAGCAGGTCGCGGCGGTCGAGGCGCCGGCCGCGAACGCCGACCCGCGCGGCGAGGCCCCCGCGGTCAAGGTCGTGGCCTTCCGCTCGCAGGCCCGGGACGTCCAGAACGCCATCATCCTGCGCGGCCGGACCGAGGCGCACCGGCTGGTCGAGGTGATGGCCGAGACCGCGGGCCTGGTCGTCTCCGACCCGCTGCGCGCGGGCGCCCATGTCGAGGCGGGCGACCTGCTGTGCCGGCTGGATTCCGGCTCGCGCGAGGCGCAGCTGGCCGAGGCGCAGGCCAAGCTCGGCCAGGCCGTCGCCG
>CAXGVP010001051.1:0-1599 GCA_964013055.1 uncultured Albimonas sp. | reverse complement strand
CGCGAGGGCGCGCCGCTGCCCGGCGCGGCCGCGCTGCTCTCGCCCTGGCTGGACCTGGAGGCGACGGGGCCGTCGCTGACCAGCCGCGCCGGCCTCGACCCGATGACCCCGCGCGAGAAGCTGCTGGTGATGGCGCGGCTCTACCTGGGACGGGAGGGGGATCCCAGGGACCCGCTCGCCTCGCCGATCCACGGCGACTTCGCGGGCCTGCCGCCGACGGTCGTGCATGTGGGCGACCATGAGGCGATCCTGAGCGATTCCGAGACCTTCGCCGAGCGCGCCCGCGCCGCCGGCGTCGAGGTGGCGCTCGAGGTCTGGCCCGAGATGATCCACCACTTCCAGATCTTCCCCGAGCTGCCGGAGGCCTCGCGCTCGCTGGAGCGCATCGGGACCTTCCTGCGCGACCGCCTGGCCTGAGCGACGCTCAGGCCAGCGGCATGCCGCCCGAGACGCCCAGCGTCTCGCCCGTCACGAAGCCCGCCTCGCGCGAGGCGAGGAAGGCGACGGCGGCGGCGACCTCCTCCGGCCGGCCGAGGCGGCGCAGGAGGGTCGAGCCCTCCATCGCCGCCAGCAGCTTCTCGCCGCCCTCCGCCACCGCCTGGCGCAGCAGGGGGGTGTCGACGGGGCCGGGCAGGACGGTGTTGACGGTGATCCCGTAGCGGGCGTTCTCCATCGCCAGCGACTTTCCGAAGGCCTCCAGCCCCGCCTTGGCCGCCGAATAGACCGCGCCCCCGCGGGAGCCGAGGCGTCCCGCTTCCGAGCCGATCATCACCAGCCGTCCGAAGCCCTGCGCCTGCATGGCGGGCAGGACGGCGTGGGAGACGCAGAGGGCGGCCTCGAGGTTGATCGCCAGCAGGCGGCGCCAGTCGGCCTCTGTCGTCTGCGTGAAGAAGGCGTGCTGGTCGACGCCGGCGTTGTTCACGGCGATGTCGACGGGGCCGAGGCGGGCGATCGCCTCGCGCACCGCGGGAAAGTCGGTGAGGTCCACGGGGGCGAAGGCCGCGCCGGTCTCCTCGGCCAGCGCCTGCGCCGCGGCCGCGTCGCGGTCGAGGATCGCGACCCGCGCGCCCTCCTCCGCCAGCCGGCGCACCACCGCCGCGCCGATGCCCGCAGCCCCCCCGGTGACGAGGGCGCGCAGGTCCTGCAGACGGGTCTGGAAGGCCACTCAGCGGCCCTCGAACACCGGCTTGCGCTTCTCGATCACCGCCTTCAGCCCCTCCAGCGAATCCGCGGTGCCCGAGAGCTGCGAGGTCTCGCGCGCCTCGTCGGGGAGCGAGGCGTCGAAGCCCCGGGCCAGCCCGTTCCACATCAGCCGCTTGGTGGCCGACTGGGCCTTCGGCGCCCCGTCGGCGAGCTGGCGGGCGAGCTTGCGGACCTCGGCGTCCAGGTCTTCGTCCGGAACCCGGCGCGTGACGAGGCCGATGCGCTCGGCCTCCTCCGCCTCGACGAAGCGGTTGGTGAGCACGATGTCCATCGCCCGCCGGAAGCCCACCAGCCGCGCCAGCGTCGCCGTGGCGCCGCCGTCGGGCGCCATGCCCACGCGGGTGGCGCCGGCCATGAACCGGGCAATGTGGGCTAACCCGGCACTACAGGAGAATC
>CAXGVP010001050.1:0-1600 GCA_964013055.1 uncultured Albimonas sp. | reverse complement strand
CGCTGGGCCGGCCCGCCCGCCCCTGGCCTCACGAACTGGCCTCACGAAGCCGTGCGCCGCCTCGGCTTGCCGCAACCGGGCGCCGGGCGCATGATCGCGGCGTCTTTCCCGGTTTTATGAGATATCGCCATGACTTCGCGCCTCGCCGCCTGCCTGCTGGTCCCCGCCGTTCTCGCCGGGTGCGCGGGCGCCGGCACGGTCAGCCAGGTCAGCCGCTCGCCAGGGTCGGCGGACCAGGTGCGGGTGTTCCTCGCCACCCAGCCCGTCGCCTCGGTCGTCGGCACGCCGCCCGACGGGGCGGACGCGGCCCGGGTCGCCCAGGCGCTGCGGGCGCCGGCCTCGCAGGGGGGAAAGGCCTTCGGGCTCGCAGCCCCCGGGCAGGATCCGCGCATCGCCATCGGCTTCGGCGCCGTCTCGCCCGAGGCGCTGTGCTCGGGCGGCGCGACCGCGGCGGGCGGCGCCTCCGACCGGCTGGAGGCGACGGTGGTCTATTGCCAGGGCGGCCGGCCCGCGGGCGGGGCGCGGGTCGCCTCGGGCACGGTGCTGGGCCCGTCCTCGCCGGGGTTCGCGGACCTGTTCGCCTCGGCGCTCGCGCAGATGGCCCGCCAGCGCCGCAGCGGCGGCGACGGCGCCGGCTGAGGGCCGTTTCCGGCCGAGATTGATTTTCCCCGCCGCCTCTCCCATATCGAAGACACCGGGTCGCCTGCACGGGGCCCGTCCGTCACGTCGCTTGCGAGAGGACTGGCAATGTCGCGAATGACCTTCGCTTCGCATCCCTTCCTGCTGGGATTCGAGCAACTGGACCGGCTCGTGGAACGCACCGCCAAGGCGTCCAACGACGGCTACCCCCCCTACAACATCGAGCAGCGGCGCGAGAACGCCTACCGCATCACGCTCGCCGTCGCCGGGTTCCGGGAGGAAGACCTCCAGATCACCGTCGAGGACGCGCAGCTGGTGATCCGCGGCAAGCAGACCGAGGACGTCTCGGAGCGGGTGTTCCTCCACCGCGGCATCGCCTCCCGCCAGTTCCAGAAGAGCTTCGTGCTGGCCGAGGGCGTGGAGGTCGAGGGCGCCAGCCTGGAGAACGGCCTGTTGCACGTGGACCTGGTGCGCTCCGAGCCGCAGACGGTGGTGCGCACGATCGAGATCAGCCGCGGATGACCAGGGCCGAGGAGAAGGAGACAGCCATGAGCGAGCATACCCATTCCGCGCCCGGCCTGGAGCTGCCGAGCGACATCGTCTACGTCCGCGAGCTGAGCGAGGCGGAGACCCGGGCCCTCGCCCCCGCCGCGGCCGAGGCCGAGGCCGGCGGCCCCCGCCGCCTGTTCGCGATCCACGACGCCGAGGGCGCGCGCCTGGCGCTGACCGACGACCGCGACCTGGCCTTCGCGCTGGCCCGCCAGCACGACAAGCAGCCCGTCAGCGTCCACTGACCCCCTCCGCCCCGGCCTTGCCCGGGGCGGCCGTCCCCGCGATCCGACCCGCCCCCGCGACCCCTCGGCGGCCGCAAGCGGATCCCCCGGCGCCCCCCCCCATTCCGGCGCGCCTTCCGGCCCCGCCGGCACGCGACCGCCGCGGCCCCGGACCGCGCCGCCCGCCG
>CAXGVP010001049.1:0-1601 GCA_964013055.1 uncultured Albimonas sp. | reverse complement strand
CCATCTTCTTCATCATGTCCGCCATCTGGCGGTGCATCTTGAGAAGCTTGTTGACGTCGGCCACGTCCATGCCGCAGCCCGCCGCGATGCGTTTCTTGCGGCTGGCCTTGAGGAGATCGGGGTTCTTCTTCTCCTCCTTGGTCATCGACTGGATGATGGCGATCTGGCGCTTGAGGATCTTGTCGTCGAGCCCCGCCTCGTCCATCTGCTTCTGCATCTTGCCCATGCCCGGCAGCATGCCCATCAGGCCGCCCATGCCGCCCATGGCCATCATCTGCTCGAACTGCTTCTGCAGGTCGTTCATGTCGAAGCGGCCCTTCTGGAACCGCCGCATCATCCGCTCGGCCTCTTCGGCCTCGATCGTCTCCTGCGCCTTCTCGACGAGGGAGACGATGTCGCCCATGCCGAGGATGCGGCCGGCGATCCGCTCGGGGTGGAATTCCTCGAGCGCGTCCATCTTCTCGCCGAGGCCGACGAACTTGATCGGCTTGCCGGTGACCGCGCGCATCGACAGCGCCGCGCCGCCGCGGCCGTCGCCGTCCATGCGGGTCAGCACCACGCCGGTGACGCCGATGCGGCCGTCGAAGTTCTCGGCGACGTTGAGCGCGTCCTGGCCGGTGAGGCCGTCGACGACCAGCAGCGTCTCGCGCGGCTTCACCGCGTCGCGGACCGCGATCGCCTCGTCCATCAGCTCGTCGTCGACATGCAGGCGCCCGGCGGTGTCGAGCATGTAGACGTCGAAGCCGCCCTGCTCGGCGGTCATCTTCGCGCGGCGGGCGATCTGCACCGGGCTCTCGCCCTTGACGATGGGCAGGACCTCGACGCCGGTCTGCAGGCCCAGGACCTGCAGCTGCTCCATGGCCGCGGGACGCCGAACGTCCAGCGAGGCCATCAGGACCTTCTTCTTCTCCCGCTGCAGCAGCCGCATCGCCAGCTTCGCGGTGGTCGTGGTCTTGCCCGAGCCCTGCAGGCCGACCATCAGGATCGGCGTCGGCGGGTTGTCGACGCGCAGTTTCCCGATCTCGGCCCCGTCGCCGGCAAGGACGCGGACCAGCTCGTCATGGACGATCTTCACGACCTGCTGGCCGGGGGTGACCGACTTGGTGACCGCCTGGCCGGTCGCCTTCTCCTGCACCGCCTTGACGAAGTCGCGCGCCACCGGCAGCGAGACGTCGGCCTCCAGCAGCGCCACCCGCACCTCGCGCAGGGCGGTCGAGACGTCGGCCTCGGACAGCGCGCCCTGCTTGGTGAGTTTCTCGAAGACGCCCGAGAGGCGTTCGGAGAGGCTCTCGAACATGCCCAGCGCTCCTTCCTTCCTGGCCCGTGTTCCGACGGGGAGGTCGGAAGGGGCGGCGCAAACGTCAAGCGCTCCGGCGGGCGCGACGCGCTGGCCGGAGGCGATCCCCGCGCACGGCGGGGACCGGAAGCGTCGGGCTTCCGGGGGGTTGGGCTGGGCCATTACGCGCGGGACGGGGCGGAGTCAACCTCCCGGCTCCCCGCCGCCGCCCTGCCGCGGGCAGGCCAGGCGCCTGCGGCGGGCGGGCCAGGCGCCTGCGGCGGGCGGGCCAGGCGCCTGCGGCGGGAGGGTCAAGCGCCTGCGG
>CAXGVP010001048.1:0-1602 GCA_964013055.1 uncultured Albimonas sp. | reverse complement strand
CCCGCCGACCCGGCGCCGGGGCGGCCCGCGACCGCCGCCGCGGACAGGCCCCCGCCCGGGTCAGTCGAGCGGGCGCAGGATCCGCCGGCTCTGGTAGTCGACGAGGAAGCGCAGCGTCGCCTCGGCCTGGCGCGCGCAGGTCCGGGGCAGGCGGCTCTGCGCCACCGAGCGGCCGTCGCCGCGCAGCCCGCAGCAGCGCATCAGGTCGTGGGCGGCCTCGGCCCATTCCGCGAAGCCCTCGCCCTCGAAGTCGAAGGCGATGCTGCGCCCGGTCTGGTAGGGGTTGGCGAAGGAGACGTGCAGGCCCGGCGCCTGGCGCAGCTCGTCGGCGAACAGGATCGTGGCCTCGGTGCGCCAGCGCCGGGCGTCCTCGCCGACCCGCGGCAGGTCGAGCACCGCGTCGATGTCGAGCTCCTGGCCCCCGCCCAGCCGCTCCATCTCCTGGGGGCTCCAGCGCATCAGCGCGCCGTCATGTTCGAAAGCCGCCTTAAGGCGCCGGGTCTCGCGGGCGCCGTAGAAGACGAAGGCCTCGGCGCCGGCGTCGATCTCGGCCACCAGGTAGGGCTCGCGCAGGGTGTAGCGGGGGTCGGAGCGCGAGGGATACTCGGTGACCGCGCAGACCATCCCCAGCCGCGCGGCCCCGTCGCCGGAGGTCGAGACGATCTCGGGCCCGAAGCTGACCGCCATGGTCACCTCGTCCGGGGCGCCGCCGGCGCCCTGGGCCGCCGCCGACGTCGGCGCCGCGGCGAGGACGAGCAGCAGCGCCGCCAGCCCCCGCGCAAGGCGGGGGGCGCAGAGGGCGCGTGCGCAACGGAGGGAGGACGGCCGGCGGCATCGGGGCAAGGCGGGCTCCAGCGATCTGGGAACAGGGCGGCGGCCGCGCGTCGACGGCCGGCTTCAGGTTGCATTCAAACATGCGCCCCCCGCGCCCCGTCAACGCCCGAGCCGTCCCTGCGTCAGCACGACCCTGCCGAACCACCGCCCGCGCCCGCGACACGCGCCCCGCGGCGTCCCCCGGGCCCGCGCCGGCGTCCCCCGGCGGCCGCGGAATGCCGCCGGTTTCCGGCTGCCCGCTCCTCGTCGGGCATCGCACGGCTGCGCCCCCTGCGGATCGCCCCTGCACGGGCGCTCGCGACTTGCGTCATCGCGCGCGTCCCCGCGGTCCGCCCGGCGAAGTCGGCGGCGCAGAGGCCGGCGCGGGGCCGAGCGGCCTTCGGCGCCGGGCGCCGGCGGGACGGACGGGTTCAGCTCTCGCGGAACTCGGCGATCAGCCCGTCGACGACCTGGCTGAGCGCCTCGCGGTCGTCGGCGCCCTCCTTGCGGGCGCGGGCGTAGGTCGCGCGCTGACGGGCGGCCGAGTCGCCCTCGGCCGCGATCCGGCGGGCGTGCAGCAGCTCGGCCCGGCAGCCCAGGGTCTCGGCGTCGGGCAGGGTCAGCTCGAGGATCTCCTCGACCAGGTCGGCGAAGGGCGCGAGGCGCTGGCGGCCGTGGTCGACCAGACGCGCCTGGCTGCCGTAGCGCTGAGCGCGCCAGCGGTTCTCGTTGACCAGGGTGGCGGGATAGACCCGCCAGCGCTGGTTGCGGGTGCGCAGGCGCAGCAGG
>CAXGVP010001047.1:0-1611 GCA_964013055.1 uncultured Albimonas sp. | reverse complement strand
CGCCGCCGCCCGCCGCGGGCTCGGCCTGCGGCCACTCCACCGCGCGGCGCACCTTGTGGCCCGGGCGGTGGGCGGCGATGCGCTCGGGACGGGCGAAACTGTCGGACCGCGCGCGCCGCCAGCGCGACATCAGCGCCTCGACCTCGCAGGTCCCGTCCAGCAGGCTGCCCTCCGGGATCGGGTTGAAGATCAGGTCGCCCTCGATCGTCTCGCCCATCTTCTGGCGGAAGTTGAAGTGATAGGGGCTGATCTCGCCCGGATGCTCCAGCCCCGCCGCGCCGATCATGTGCGCCACGGCCTTGAGCGTGTTGCGGTGGAAGTTCGCCACCCGCACCGACTTGTCGGTCACGTCCACCGCCCGCTGGCGCAGCTTGTCCTGGGTGGCGACGCCGGCCGGGCACTCGTTGGTGTGGCAGGCCTGGGCCTGGATGCAGCCGACCGCGAACATGAAGCCGCGGGCCGAGTTGCACCAGTCCGCCCCCATCGCCAGCGTCCGGCAGATGTCGAAGGCCGAGACCACCTTGCCCGAGGCGCCGATGCGGATCCGGTCGCGCACCCCCGCCCCGATCAGGGTGTTGTGCACGATCGCCAGCCCGTCCTGCAGCGGCATGCCCATGTGGTTGGAGAACTCCAGCGGCGCCGCCCCCGTGCCGCCCTCGGAGCCGTCCACCACGATGAAGTCGGGATAGATCCCCGTCTCCAGCATCGCCTTGACGATGCACATGAACTCCCGCCGATGGCCGATGCAGAGCTTGAAGCCCACCGGCTTGCCCCCGGACAGCTCGCGCAGCTGGCCGATGAAATCCACCATCTCCAGCGGCGTCGAGAAGGCCGAATGCGAGGGCGGCGAGATGCAGTCCTCGTCCATCGGCACATGCCGCGCCTCGGCGATCTCGGGGGTGATCTTCGCCGCCGGCAGCATGCCGCCGTGGCCGGGCTTGGCGCCCTGGCTCAGCTTCAGCTCGATCATCTTCACCTGGGGGTCCGCCGCCTGCTCCTGGAACAGCTTGGGCGAAAAGTTCCCGTTCCTGTCGCGACAGCCGAAATACCCGGTCCCCACCTGGAAGATCAGGTCGCCCCCGCCCGCGCGATGATGGCGCGAGATCCCGCCCTCGCCGGTGTCATGGGCGAAGCCGCCCATCCGCGCGCCGGTGTTCAGCGCCGTGATCGCGGCGCCCGACAGCGCCCCGAAGGACATCGCCGAGACGTTGTAGAGCGAGATGTCGTAGGGCTGCCGGCAGTCCGCCCCGCCGACCTCGACCCGGAAGTCCCAGTCCTCGACATGCTTGGTGGCGACCGAGTGGGTCATCCAGGCGTAGCCGGGATCGTAGACATGCTCATGGGTGCCGAAGGGCTTCTTGTCCTCGACGTTCTTCGAGCGCTGGTAGACCAGGCTGCGCGCCTCTCGCGAGAACGGCTCCTCGTCCTCGTCGCTCTCGATCAGGTACTGGCGGATCTCGGGACGGATGCCCTCGAACAGCCAGCGCATGTGGCCGATGACGGGATAGTTGCGCAGGATCGAGTGGCGGGTCTGGACCAGGTCGCGGACGCCCACCCCGAACAGGGCCAGCATCGCCGCCGTGGCGGCCCACAGGATCACCTGCCAGGCCA
>CAXGVP010001046.1:0-1618 GCA_964013055.1 uncultured Albimonas sp. | reverse complement strand
CCGGCGCGGTCGCGCAGGAGATCACGCGTCGGCCCCGGTGAGGGCGCGGGCGAACTCGTCGGGGTCGAAGGGGGCGAGGTCCTCGATGGTCTCGCCCACGCCGATGGCGTGGATCGGCAGGCCGAAGCGGTCGGCGAGCGCCACCAGCACGCCGCCCTTGGCGGTGCCGTCGAGCTTGGTCATCACCAGGCCGGAGACGTCGGCGGCCTTCTGGAACAGCTCCACCTGGCTCAGCGCGTTCTGGCCGACCGTCGCGTCCAGCACCAGCAGGGTGTTGTGGGGGGCGGTGGGATCCTTCTTGCGGATCACGCGCACGATCTTCTCGAGCTCGGCCATCAGGTCGGCGCGGTTCTGCAGCCGCCCGGCCGTGTCGATCATCAGCAGGTCGGCGCCCTCGGCCTGCGCCTTCGTCAGCGCGTCGAAGGCCAGCGAGGCGGGGTCGGAGCCGTGGGGGGCGGTCAGCACGGGCACGCCCGCGCGCTCGCCCCAGACCTGGAGCTGCTCGACCGCCGCCGCGCGGAAGGTGTCGCCGGCGGCGATCACCACCTTCTTGCCTGCGCCGCGAAGCTGCGAGGCCAGCTTGCCGATGGTGGTGGTCTTGCCCGAGCCGTTGACGCCCACCACCAGCACCACCTGCGGCTTCTGGCCGGTCAGGGGCAGGGGGCGCGCCACGGGTTCGAGCACGCGGGCGACCTCGGCGGCCAGCAGGCGCTTGATCTCGGTGGCGCCGACCTTCCGGCCGTAGCGGCCCTCGGCGAGGTTGGCGGAGATGCGCAGCGAGGCCTCGACGCCGAGGTCGGCGGCGATCAGCAGCTCCTCGAGGTTCTCCAGCAGGGCGTCGTCGAGGACGCGGCGCTTCTCGATCAGGGGGGCGGCGACGGGCGGGGTTGCCGGCGCGGGGGCTGCGGCGGGCGTAGGCGTCTCGGCGCCGCGGAAGCGGGCGAAGAAGCCGCGCTTCGCCTCGGGTGCGGCGGGTTCGGGCGCGGCAGGTTCGGGCGCGGCGGGGGGGATCTCGGCCGGGGGCGGCGCGGGGGCCTCGCGCGGCGGGGAGGGCGGCGTCTCGGCGGGCGGGACGGGGGCCTCGGGCGCAGGGGCGGGGCGCGCGGGGCTGGGGGCCGGGGGCGCGTCGTCGGGGCCGGGCGCGGGGCGCGGGTCGGCGGGGAGCTCGGGGGGCGGCGCCGGGGGCGTCGCGGGCCTGGGCGAGGGCGCCTCGGCCGGGGGCGCGGGGGGCTGCTCGGCCGGAGGGGGGGCCGGGGTCTCGGCGGGGGGCGAGGGGATCTCGGCGGGGGCGATCTCTTCGGGCTCGCCCTCGGCCATCAGCTCGTCGAGGCCCTTCTCGATCCGGTCCGAGGACTTGAAGAGGCGGGACTTGAGCTTGTTGAAGAACGACATGGGCGATCCGATGAGCTGCCGCACGGCGGAGGTCCGAACGGGCTCGGCATACCGCGTAGGGGCAGGCGAGGAAAGGCCCGGCGGGCAGGGAGCCGCCGCGCGACTGTTTTCGCGCGGGGCGGGCGGCGGACCCGCGGCGGCGGGGCGGCGGGGGCGCCTGCGGCGGGCGGTGGAGGGCCGGGCGGGGAGGCCGGCACCGAACGGGGGGTGGGAGCGAGGGCGGGAG
>CAXGVP010001045.1:0-1620 GCA_964013055.1 uncultured Albimonas sp. | reverse complement strand
AGTCGCTCTGATCGGCATCAGCGACGGACGGCTCCGGAGAACAGGCGCTCCCGGCTGGGCTCGTGGCGGGCGGGATCAGGGCTCGGTCAGGGCGCGGTCGGCGGTCAGGCGCAGGGGCTTGAGCAGGTAGCTCAGGATCGAGTGGCGGTCGGAGAGGATGTCGGCCGCGACCGTCATGCCGGGGCCGATGACGCGGGTCTCGGCCGGGCCGCCGTCGATGGCCTGCAGCTCGCGGCCGGCCAGCGCCAGGCGAACGCGGAACACGCGGGTCCCGTCCTCGCGCACGAAGCTGGAGGGGGAGATCCGCTCGACCGTCGCGTCGATGTCGCCGAACCGGGTGAAGTCATGGGCGAGGATCTTGACCCGCGCGTGCTGGCCGGGGGCGACGCCGCCGATGCGCTCGGCGGGGATCTCGACCTCGGCGAAGACGCCTTCCTCGGTCGGAACGATCTCCATCAGCGGCTCGCCGGGGGGGGCGATCTCGCCGGCGCCCTGCAGCGCGAGGCCCTTGACCACGCCCGCGACCGGGGCGGTCAGCTCGGTGCGGGCAAGGCGGGACGAGACCTGGCCGAGGCTCTCCTCGGCCTGGGCGCGCTCCTCGCGGCGGGTCTCGAGGGCCAGCGCGGCTTCGCGCCGGTAGCCGGAGACGATCTCGGCCTCGGCGGCGGCGGCGCGCGCGAGGGCGGCCACCTGCACCGCGTCGGCGCCGTCGAGCTCGCGCAGGGCGGATTCCAGCGCCAGGATCTCGCGCTGGATGCCCTCGACCTCGCGCAGCGGGATCACGCCGCGGCGGCCGGCGTCCGACAGGCGGGCGTCCTGGGCGCGCAGGATCGCGAGCTCGCCCGTGGCCTTCACCCGACGCGAGGCGATCGAGGCCTGCTCGGCCCGCGCCATGGCCGCATCGCTGCGCAGGGCGGCGATCTGGGCGCGACGGTAGTTGATCTCGGCCGCCAGCGTGACGTCGCCCTCGGTGCGGATCTCGTCGAGCAGGGAGGCGCCGGCGGTGGACAGGTCGAGGTCCAGCAGCTGTTCCCCCCGGGCGATCTCGGCGTCGATGCGGGCGAGCCGGACCTCGAGCTTGCGCCGCTCGGCCAGCAGGTCGCCGTCGTCGAGGCGCAGCAGCGGCTGGCCCGCGGCGACGGCGTCGCCCTCGGCCACCAGGATCTCGGCCACGCGGCCGCCGTCGCGGTGCTCGACCCGCTGGATCAGGCCGTCGGGCTCCACCGCGCCGGCGCCGCCGACGATGCGGTGCACCGGCGTCAGCCAGGCCCACAGGGCGAAGCCGGCCAGCGCCAGGGCGATGGCCTGCACGGCGCCGCGGGCGATGCGGCTGTCGCGACGCTCGCCCAGGTAGGGGCTTGCGTCGAGGGGGGCGGGATCGAACCTCAGGGCTGTGCTCATCGGGGGGCCTCGAATGACAGCTGGTCGGGGGGACCGGCGAAGCGGATCTGGCCGGCCTGGAGGGCGAGAACCAGGTCGGCGCGACGGATCAGGCTGGGCCGGTGGGTGACGAGGATGCAGGTGGTCCGCCCCTTCCGACGGGAGAGCGCGTCAAGCAGAAGAGCCTCGTCCTCGGGCGAGAGGGCGCCTTCCGGCTCGTCCAGCAGCAGGGTCGGCGGG
>CAXGVP010001044.1:0-1621 GCA_964013055.1 uncultured Albimonas sp. | reverse complement strand
CGCCCCCCTTGCCGGGCGCCGCGCCCGCCCCCCCCCTGTCCGGGGCTCAAGCCGCCGCGCGCGCGCGGCAGCTCGCCTGCCGCGCCTGGCGCGCGCCGGATCCGGCCCCGGCCGCCGTCCCGGCCCGCGTCCTTCTGCCAGTCCATGCCCCGGCCTGCCGCTGCGGCGCCCGGACGGAGGGGCTCCGCCGGACGCCCCCGCGGGCGCGGAGCGATCTGGACGCCGGCGACGGCCGGGTTATCCTCCCGATCCGATCAGGCCGACGCGATCGACGGCCGAGCGAGAGGGGGGAGGGCCGCCGATGCGCGACAGCGACCGGACCGGGATGATGAGCAGGCTGACGACCGGCCTGTGGGAACGCCTCGTGGAGGCCTGCAGCGAGGTCGTCGAGATCCCCGCGGGGACCTACGTCACCCGGGCCGGAGAGCCGATCGCCCGCAGCGCGCTGCTTCTCGACGGGCTGATCGCGCGCAACGCCACCGACCGCGCGCGCGAGGCGCAGATGGTGGCGCTGCAGGTGCCCGGCGACTTCGTCGACCTGCACGGGCTGCCGCTGGGCCGGCTCGACCACGACGTGCTGACCGTCGGTCCTGCCCGCATGGCCCTGTTCCCCCACGAGGCCCTGTTGCGCATCGTCGAAGCCAGCGCCGAGGATGCCCGCGCCCTCTGGGCGCTGACCATGGTCGACGCGGCCATCCACCGCCACTGGACGTTGCGCACCGGCAAGCTGCGGGCGCTCGCCGGGATGGCCAACTTCATGTGCGAGATGCAGCTGCGCATGGAGCTGTGCGGCCGCAGCCGCGACGGCCGCTTCGCCCTGCCGCTGACCCAGCGCCAGCTCGCCGACGCCTGCGGCCTGTCCAACGTGCACGTCAACCGCACCCTGCGCGAACTGCGCGAGGCAGGCGTGTGCGCCATGCGCGAGGGCGAGGTGCAGGTGCTCGACCGCGAGGAGGCCGCCCGGATCGGCCGCTTCCACCCCGGCTACCTGTTCCTGCCCTGGGAGGCGACCGACGGCGCCTCCTGACGCCCGCCCGCCCCCAGACGCCCCCGACCCCTGACGCCCCCGACCCCTGACGCCCCCCCCCTGCCGCCTGCCCTCTTACCTCCGAGCCCGGCCGCCCGAGCCCTGACGCCCGCGCCCGGGCCTCCGGCTCCTGAGGCCCCTCCCGGCCCGACGCCCTCCCGTCCGCGCCCTGCCGCCTCGCCGGGACATGGCGACGGGATGCCGGCCGGGAGGCCGCGCGAGATCGTGGCCCGGAATCGGTGCGCGAGATCGGGGGCCGGCGCGGCGGACCGCGACGGGCGACCGGGATCGCGGACAACGACCGGGACCGGGGACCGGTCCGCCGGCCCTCACCCCGCCCGGCGCCAGAGCCTCAGCGCGGCGCAGGCCCCGAGGAAGCGGGCGGCGTCGGCGGGGGCGTCGAGGGTCACGACCCCCTCGTCGGGCTCCTGGGGGACCGACTCGAACCACAGGTCGCGGGCGGCGGGGCTCAGCGCCACGAACTTCCCGTGCAGGCAGGCGTCGGCGAGGAAGGCCCGCGCCTCGTGCCGCCGCGCCAGCGCGCGCGCGCCGGCCTTGCCCGCCAGCACCGCCACCGCGTCGTAAAGCGCCGAG
>CAXGVP010001043.1:0-1624 GCA_964013055.1 uncultured Albimonas sp. | reverse complement strand
CCGCGTCGAGGGGGATCTCGAGATCCGGCTCGACGTCCGTGACGGGCGTGTGACCGCGGCCTATGCCAACTCGCCGCTGTTCCGGGGCTTCGAGATGATGATGCTTGGCAAGGACCCGCGCGACGCGCTGACCGTGACGCCGCGGATCTGCGGCATCTGCTCGATCAGCCAGTCGAAGGCGGCGGCGCTCGCGCTGGGGCAGGTGTCGGGCGCGTCGATGCCGCCGCAGGGCGCGCTGGCGGCGGCGATCCTGCACGGGGTCGAGAATCTCTGCGACCACCTCAGCCATTTCGCGCTGTTCTTCATGCCCGACTTTGCCCGCCCCGTGTATGCCGGGCGGGCGTGGCACGACCGTGCCGTGGCCCGCTACACCGCGCAGGAGGGCTCGGCCGTGCGCCCTCTGATCGAGGCGCGGGCGCGGCTCTTCCATATCGTGGGGCTTCTGGGCGGCAAGTGGCCGCATACGCTGGCGATCCAGCCCGGCGGGGTGACCCGCGCGCCGGATGCCCGCGACCGCATCCGCATCCAGACCACCCTACGCGCCGCGCGGCGGGTGCTGGAGTCTGAGCTCTTCGGCGGCGCGCTGGAGGCGTTTTCCGCGCTGTCCTCCATCGAGGCGCTGGAGGGCTGGGCGGGGGGCGACGTGGCGCTGTTCTCCGAGATCTCCGCCGATCTTTCCCTGGGTACGCTGGGTGTGGGGCCGCAGCGCTATCTCTCCTGTGGCGCCTATCCGCTGGCCGAGGGACGCGTGACGAAAGCGGGCGTGTGGGAGGACGGTCGCGTCGCTCCCTTCGATCCCGCCGCAATCGTCGAAGACGTCAGCCACGCCTGGATGCTGGGCGAGGGGGCGCACCCTTCGCAAGGCGTGACCGTACCGGACGAGGACATGGCCGCGCCTGCCTATTCCTGGTGCAAGGCGCCGCGGCTCGGCGGCCGCCCGGTCGAGGTCGGCGCGCTGGCGCGGCAGGTGGTGGACGGCCACCCGCTGGCGCTGGCGCTGGCCGCCGAGGGCGGGGTGCGTGCGCGCATCGCCGGGCGCCTGCTCGAGATCGCGCGGCTGGTGATCTGGCTCGAGGCATGGGCGGCGGCGCTCGACCCCTCGGCGCGGTTCATGGACACCGGGCCTGCGCCACGGGATGGGGCGGGCGTCGGGCTGGTCGAGGCGGCCCGCGGCACGCTGGGGCACTGGATCTCCTGTGCGGGCGGCCGGGTGGGCGGCTACCAGATCGTGGCGCCCACGACCTGGAACTTCTCGCCCCGCGACGGGGGCGGCGTGCCGGGGCCGGTGGAAGCGGCGCTGATCGGTGCGCCTGTCGGCGAGGACGAGCGGACGCCGGTGGCGGTGCAGCACGTGGTGCGGAGCTTCGATCCCTGCATGGTCTGCACGGTGCACTGATGGTTCCCGGGGCAGGGCGGCCATTCGGTTCTGCGCTGGAGGTCTGGTCGCGCGCGGGTCCTGGTGTGGTGCGGTCATTCGGCCGTCGGGCGTGTGGCGATGCGGGAGGGGGCGCTGCCCCCGTCCGCTGGCGCGGACTCCCCCGGGATACTTGGAGCCATTGGAAGGGCGGAGCGTCGTGACCGGCCGACGAATCCGGGTGCGCGGGCAGGTGCAGGGCGTGGGCTT
>CAXGVP010001042.1:0-1625 GCA_964013055.1 uncultured Albimonas sp. | reverse complement strand
CCCTCGATCGAAGCCGCGGGCGAGGCGCCGGGCGCGCCCGCGGCCGCACCGGTGCTGCTCCGGACCTCCTCGACGGGCGGCGTGTCGGTGCTGGACCCTGCCGCGCTGGGACCGGCGCGGGGGGTGACGCTGGATGCGCTGACCTATACCGCGCAGGGCGACGTGCATCTTGCGGGGCGGGGCGCGCCGGGGCGCACCGCGCGCATCTACGCCGACGACCGCGCCCGGGCGGACGCGGCGATCGACGGGCAGGGCGCCTGGACCGCGACGCTGACCACGCTGACCGAGCCCGGCCATTACACGCTGCGCATCGACGAGATCGACGCCGAGGGTCGGGTCGCCAGCCGCATCGAGAGCCCCTTCCTGCGCGAGCCGCCCGAGGCGCTGGCCGCCCTGCCGGACCAGGTGGTGGTCCAGCCCGGCCACAGCCTGTGGGCCATCGCGCATGCCAGGTATGGCAGCGGGACCCGCTACGCCCTAATCTACGGGGCGAACCGGGAGCGCATCCGCGATCCCCACCTGATCTATCCCGGCCAGGTCTTCGACCTGCCCTCGGCAGAGACGCCGCCGCCGCGCTGACCGCGGCCCGGCGCGCGCCCTTCCGACCCCGCCTCCCTGCGTGCGCGCCCCTCGCGGCGGCCGCGTCCCTCTCCCCAGCCGCCGCCCGCCTGCGCGGGCGCGCCCGCCAGGACCCCGAACCTTCATGAGACGCATCCGAACCCCGCCCCGCGGCGCTCCCGACGCGCTGGAGGGCGCCGACGGCGACATGCGCATCCTCGCCCGCGTGGCGCCCTGGCTGTGGCCCGAGGGCGAGGGCTGGGCCAAGCGGCGGGTGGCGGCGGCGCTGCTGCTGCTCGCCATCGCCAAGGCCGCCACGGTGGCGACGCCATGGTTCTACAAGGCCGCCGTCGACGCGCTGGCGCCCGCGCAGACCGCCGCCGCCGACGGCGGCGCGGCGGGGTGGAGCGTGGCCGCGCTGGTCGCAGCCGGCCCGGTGGCGCTGGTGGTGGCCTACGGGGTGATGCGCCTGATGGGCGCGGGCCTGCAGCAGCTGCGCGACGCGGTCTTCGCGCGCGTCGGTCAGCGGGCCCTGCGCAGGATGGCGCTGACCACCTTCCGCCACGTGCATGCGCTGAGCCTGCGCTACCACATCGGACGGCAGACCGGCTCGCTCAGCCGGATCATCGACCGGGGCGTGAAGGCGGTGGACTTCCTGCTGCGCTTCCTGCTGTTCAGCCTGGTTCCGCTGATCATCGAGCTGGGCCTGGTGGCGGTGATCTTCCTGCTGGCCTTCGACTGGCGCTATTTCGTCGTCGTGGTGGCGATGATCGTGGCCTATGTCTCCTTCACCTTCGCGGTGACCGAGTGGCGGGTGCGCATCCGCCGCAAGATGAACCACGAGGACCAGGAGGCGACCCAGAAGGCCGTCGACAGCCTGCTCAACTTCGAGACGGTGAAGTATTTCGGCGCCGAGGAGCGCGAGACCCGGCGCTACGACCGCTCGATGGCGGCCTACGAGGATGCGGCGGTGAAGACCGCGACCTCGCTCGCCGCGCTGAACGCGGGGCAGGCGGCGATCATCGCGGCGGGCCTGGTGGCGGTGATGGCGATGGCCGCGCAGGGGG
>CAXGVP010001041.1:0-1640 GCA_964013055.1 uncultured Albimonas sp. | reverse complement strand
GCCCTCGGTCGAGGGCCCCGCCTCGCCCGCCCCAGAGGGCGAGGGCGAGGGCGAGGGCGAGGCCGCGCCGGCGGCGCCGCGCCAGCCGCCCTCGCCGCTGATCGCGGGCGTGGGGGGGCTGCTGTTCGCGCTGATGGGCCTGATCCTGTTCCGCGAGGGCGCCAAGACCGACCCGATCCTTCGGCT
This sequence comes from uncultured Albimonas sp., assembly GCA_964013055.1. Taxonomy (GTDB): domain Bacteria; phylum Pseudomonadota; class Alphaproteobacteria; order Rhodobacterales; family Rhodobacteraceae; genus Albimonas. Next base: position 1,454 of record CAXGVP010001041.1, on the reverse strand, counting down.
GACGCCCGAGGGGGTCGAGGATCGCCAGTTCGGCTTCACGCCGTGGGAGAACGTGCGCAACTACCGGCTGGTGTCGTCCTTCTTCTCGCCGGGCTTCGGCTACAGCCTGAAGAAAGGCGTGCAGCCCCGGCGGCGCGTCGGGCTGTTCCAGTTCCAGAAGGCGATGAACGCGCTCTCGGGCCTGCCGGCGCGCTGCTTCCGCAAGCAGATGGTGGTGGGCGGCTGCGAGCAGATGCTGGCCGGCTTCCAGGCCTATCGCCCGGAGCTGGAGGGCAAGCGGTGACGCTGACGCGCTTCGCCCCCTCGCCGACCGGGTTCCTGCACCTGGGCAACCTGCGCGCGGCCCTGTTCAACTGGGCCATCGCGCGGCGCGCCGGCGGGCGCTTCGTGCTGCGCATCGACGACACCGACGCGGCGCGGTCGGAGGCGCGCTTCGTCGAGGCGATCCGCGAGGATCTCGACTGGCTGGGCCTGGACCGGGACGCGGAGCTGCGCCAGTCCGACCGGCTGTCCCGCTACGCCGCGGCCGCCGAGGCGCTGAAGGCGGACGGCCGCCTCTATCCCTGCTGGGAGACGCCGGACGACCTGGCGCTGAAGCGGCGCGTGCAGCTCTCGCGCGGGGCGCCGCCGGTCTACGACCGCGCGGCGCTGGCGCTGAGCGAGGCGGAGAAAGCGGCGCTGGCGGCCGAGCGGCCCCCGCACTGGCGCTTCAAGCTGGACCGCGAGCGGGTGGAGTGGGGGGACGGGATCCTGGGGCCGGTCTCGATCGACGCGGCCTCGGTCTCCGATCCTGTGCTGATCCGCGCGGACGGGCAGGTGCTCTATACGCTGGCGAGTTCGGTGGACGATGCGGAGATGGGGGTCACCGACGTGGTGCGCGGGGCGGACCATGTGACCAACACCGCCGCCCAGGTGCAGATCATGCGCGCGCTGGGGGCCGAGCCGCCGCGCTTCGCCCATCACTCGCTGCTGACCGGGCCGTCGGGCGAGGCGTTCTCCAAGCGCGCCGAGGCGCTGTCGCTGCGCGCCCTGCGCGCCGAGGGCCACGAGCCGATGGCGCTCTTGTCGCTGATCGCGCGGCTTGGTTCGGCCGACCCGGTGGAGCCGCGCCAGGCGCCCGGCGAGATCGCGCAGGGTTTCGAGATCTCCCGCTTCGGGACGGCGCCGACGCGGCTGGATGCGGCCGACCTGGGGCCGCTGAGCGAGAAGGTCCTGCATGCGATGAGCTTCGCGCAGGCCGCCCCGAGGCTGGCCGCGAGGGGCCTCGAAGGCCCGCGGGCCGAGGCGATCTGGGAGGCGGTCCACGCCAACCTGACCCGCTTCGACGAGATCGACGACTGGCGCGCGATCCTCGACCACGGCACGACGCCGGCGGTGGCGCAAGAGGATCGCGAGTTCGTGGCCCGGGCCCTCGCCGCGCTGCCGCCGCAGCCCTGGGGTCCGCAGACCTGGGG
>CAXGVP010001040.1:0-1642 GCA_964013055.1 uncultured Albimonas sp. | reverse complement strand
CGGCGCAGGGCGCGCGAGCGGCGAAGATCGCGCCGGGGGGGGAGGTTCGCTCGTCAGGAAACTCGCTCGGGCGGAAGTGCGCCCGGGAGGCAGATCGCCCGGGGGGCAGGATCCCCCCCGAGGCAAGGACGCGCACCCGGGGCGACGGGCGCGCGGGGTCGGAGGATGGCCGGCCGGGCGCAGGGCGCCGCCCCGCGCCCGGCCGGGAGGCTCAGCGCCAGGGGGGCGTGCGCTTCTCGGCGAAGGCGGCGAGGCCGGCCTGGGTCTCCTCGGTCTGGGAGACGTTGATGAAGGTCTCGGTCACGTCGGCGACCTCGCGGCGGAAGTCCATGTCCTGGGCGCGCATGAAGTTCGCATGGGCGATCTTCGTGGCGCGGGGAGGCTGGCGGGCGAAGGACTCGGCGAGCTCCATCGCGCAGTCCATCACGCCCTTGCCCTTCGCGACCCGGGCCACCAGGCCGATCCGCTCGGCCTCGTGCGCGTCGAAGCTGCGGCCGGTGAACAGCAGGTCGAAGGCCCGGTGCTTGCCGATCACCCGCGGCAGGTGGACGAAGTGGATCGCCGGGATCAGGCCGTTGTCGAGCTCGGGGTAGCCGAAGGTCGCGCTCTCGTCCGCCACGATCACGTTGCAGGTGATCGAGAGGGTCATGCCCCCGCCCCGCGCCGCCCCCGACACCGCCGAGATCGTCGGCTTGCCCATCGTGTGCTGCACGTCGAGCATGTCGAGGTAGAGCTTTTGCAACAGCGCCCGGACGCCCTCGGCCCCCGCCTCGCGCAGCAGCTTCAGGTCGAGGCCGGCGCAGAAGATCTTCTCCAGGGCGCTGCACAGGATCACCGCGCGGACCTCGTCGTCGGCGGCGCAGGCGCGGTAGGCGGCCAGGATCTGGTCGAGCATCGGCAGGGTCAGCGCGTTCAGCGGCGGCGCCTCCATCACGATGCGGGCGATGCGCCCCTCCTTCTCGATGCGCACCAGCTGGGCGTCGGACATGGGCGGGTCTCCTCCTGTTTGCCTGTCGGCCGGCAGACTAGGCCCAGAACCGCCGACGCGCCAGCAGCGCCAGCACCGCAAGCAGCGGCGCGAACAGTCCCGCGGCGAGGAAGGCGCCGCCGTAGCCCCAGGTCTCGGCCGCGGGCTGGGACAGCAGGGGCGAGACGAACTGCCCCAGGAACACCGCCGAGGTCATGCCGCCCGTGGCCCGGCCGCGCACCCGCGCGGGCGCCAGCGAGACCACGGTGTTGAACAGATTGGGCATGGTCAGCCCCATCGCCGCGCCGGCCACCGCGCCGCCCAGGCAGATCTGCAGCAGGTCGCCCGCCTGCGACACCCACACGAGGCCCGCCGCGAACGCCAGGAAGGACAGCCCGAACATCCCCCCCGGCCCCAGCCGCCCGCGCATCTTCGCCGCCACCAGCGCCGAAACCGAGGACATCAGCGTGAACACGCCCAGGGCAAGCCCCGCCTGGCTGGGCGCGTCCATGCCCAGCTCCCGCAGACGGAAGGGCAGCTGCACCGGCATCACGTACATCGCCACCATGGTGCCGAGCCCCAGCACATAGAGGATCGCGAGCGTCCCCCAGGGGGCCTGGGCGCCGTCGTCCTCGGCGGCGGCAATTTGCTACGGGGGAGCGAGCTGAGCGGTAA
>CAXGVP010001039.1:0-1646 GCA_964013055.1 uncultured Albimonas sp. | reverse complement strand
GGGCCGCTGGCGATCGAGGCCTCGGGCGCCGCGATGACCGTGCGCGGCGCGGTGGCCGACGCCGCCGCGCTCGACCGCACCGTCGCCGCCCTGCAGGCCGAGGCGCCGCCCCCCGCCGGCCTGACCTTCGAGCTCGAGGTGCTCAACGCCCCGGTCTGCGCGGTGCTGGCGGCGCTGCCGCGGCCGCTCGACCCCTCGCTGCGCTTCGAGATCCACGACCTCGAGGGGCGGCCTCTGGACGTCGAGCGGATCCCCGGCGACCGCACCCCGGTGGTGGAGGCGATCCTGCCGGCGGACGCGCGCGGGCGGCTCTACGGCTTCCTGGTCGACCACGAGGGCGCGGTGATCCACCTGCTGCCCAGCGTGATGCGCCCCGAGAACCGGGTCGAGGCGGAGGGCGCGCCCGGGCCGGACGGCCTCCGCGTCCCGATCAGCTTCGACGACGCCGGCGAGGACTTCGACGCCGGCCGCTTCGTGCTGCGGCTCGAACCGCCCTACGGCAAGGCGATCGTGGTGCTGATCCTGGCCGACGACATCCTCTACGAGCAGGAGCGGGAATTCGAGCAGCACGTCGACCGCTTCGCCCCGGAGCTTGCGCGCGCGCTCGACGCCGCCCGGCGCAAGGGCGAGCGGGTGCGCGCGAACGTCAGCCCGATGTACCTGGTGGAGCCGGACGGATGACCCGCTCAGGGGATCATTTCGGTGGTCTGGCCGGGGTTCACGATGCTGATCACGCCCGCCCAGATGCAGTTCAGGCACGAGGTGTTGTTCAGCGCCGGGAAGTTGTGGACCAGCACGGTGGGCGAGCCGGGGACCCAGGGCGCGGGCGTGTTGGGCACGCAGGGCATCGGCGTCAGCACCCCCATCGCGGCCGAGGTCGCCGAGGCGACGGTCGGGTTGGCCAGCGACATGCACATCCCGAACGGCGGGATGTTGAGCATCGGCTTGTTGTCCATGATGTTGCCCTGGATCATCATCGAGGACGTCGCCTGCTTGGGGGTGGCGTTGAACACCGAGGGCGCGGCCCCGAAGCTGCATTTCATCATCGCGCCGGTGACGACTTGAAGGGCCATGGTCGCGCTCCTCTGGGCTCGGCGCCCGGGGCGGCCCGGGCGGATGCGCGGCCGGACCGGGGGGGGCGCGCATGCAGGTGACCCTGACCCTGTCCGATGGGCTGACGTCGGATCAAGGACGAATCAAGGTGGCCGAGATCGGCGAGGCCCCGTTCCGCGTCGGCCGCGCCCCCGACTGCGACCTGGTGCTGGTCGATCCGGGGGCCACCGTCTCGCGGCTTCACCTGGAGCTGAGGGTCAGCGGAGGGGAGCTGCTGGTGGTCTCCCACGGGGGCGGCGGCACCTCGGTCGACAGCGCCGGCGCGCGGCTGCAGACCGGCATGCCTGCCCGGCTGCCCGACCAGTGCCGGCTGCTGCTGCCGGCGGGGACCATCGCGGTTTCGGTCGAGCGCGCCGGCGCCCGGCCCGGCGGCGGGTTCGAGATCGCGCCCCCCGCGGCGCAGGACCGGGCCGAGGCCGACGACATCTTCGGCACCCGCGCCCTGCGCGACCGCCAGCAGGCCGCCGCCGCCGAGCGCCGCGGAGGCCTGGGCGAAGGCGAATGCCACCTTCTCCGCATCGCTGAACAGATCG
>CAXGVP010001038.1:0-1648 GCA_964013055.1 uncultured Albimonas sp. | reverse complement strand
GCCCCGCCTGCTGGCGGCGTTGCGCGCGCGGGGCCGGGGCGTGGCGGGGGGCGGGGTCTCGGCGGCGGCGATCGTCGCCGTCTCGATCTATGGCGGCTACTTCAAAGGCGGCCTGGGGATCATGCTGCTCGCGACCTTTGGGTTGCTGGGCTACGTCGACCTGCATGGCATGAACGGGCTGAAGAATGCGCTGTCGGCGCTGCTGTCGCTGGTCTCCGCCATCGCCTTCGCCCTGGCCGGCATCGTCGCGTGGCAGCCGGGCGTCTTGCTGGCGCTGGCCTACGCGGCCGGCGGCTGGGCGGGGGCGCGGGCCGCGCGCAGAGCCGCTCGCACGGACCGGCTGCGCGTCGGCATCGTCCTGGTCGGCTTGGGGATGAGCGCGGCCTTTTTCCTGCGCTGAACCTCCGGTGCCGGCCGCCCGATTGACCGGCACGACGATCGCGCTTAGATCGCAACCCGTGGTCGATCGAGCGACATATCCCGGCATGCGTCGCCGCTGCGGCGCTTCCGGCGCACGCCTTCTGCCCCGGACGACGCCTGCGGTCTGACCGCTTCGTCGTCCGGGGAGGATCCCGCCCGTCGCAGCCGGATTCCCGACCTTTTCCGACATGCCATCCTCTGCCGATCCCGCTTCGCGCGGGTCCGCTTGGAAGGTTTCCTCACCGCGCAGAAAGGCACCCGAGGGCGGGACCGGTTCGGCCCCCCTGCGCCCCTCGACCCCTCCGGAAATTCCGCGCCGGCGCCGGCCGACCGCATCCGCGGCGGTCCGGGCCGGCGCCTCCCTGAAAGACGAAGCCATGAACCATCCCACCCCGCCCCGCCGCGGCGGCCGCAAGCCCGCCGTCGTCATCGACGCCCGGCATCTGCCGCACCTCGAGGCGCTCGCCCACGGGGCCGAGAGCCGCGACCCGGACCTCGCCGAACAGCTGCATGGAGAGATCGACCGCGCCCGCGTGGTGGCGGGAGACCGGATGCCGCCCGACGTGGTCGGCATCGGCGCCCGCGTGCGCTACCGCGACGAGACCACGGGGCGCGAGCAGACCGTGAGCCTGGTCTGGCCCGAGCGCTCCGACATCAGCGCGGGCCGGATCTCGGTCGTCACGCCGATCGGCGTGGCGCTGCTGGGGCTGAAGCAGGGGGCGCGCTTCGAGTGGCGCCGCCGCGACGGCGAGCGGCGCACCCTGCATGTGCTCGAGGTCCTGCCCGCGAGCGAGACGGAGGGCGCCGGCTGAGGCCGGCGCTCCGCCCGCCCTCTCAGGACGGCAGGCGGAAGCCGTCGCCGGGGTCCTGCGGCAGCAGGGCCATGCGCAGCCCCGCGGCGATGCGCGCGGCCTTGGACTGGGCGAGCGCCGCGGCGGCCGGGGAGAGATGCGCCTCGGTCGCCTGCCGCCACAGGGCCAGCCAGCGCGCGAACATCGCCGGGGTCATCCGCGGCGCGTGGGGGCGGTGGCGGGCGAAGGCGTCGCCCCTCCAGCCGCCGTCGCCCAGCAGGGCCGCGGACCAGAAGGCCGCGATCCGCTCCAGGTGCGCCGGCCAGTCCGTGACGGCGGCCTCGAACAGCGGCCCCAGCTCGGCGTCCGCACGCGCACGGGCGTAGAAGTCCTCGACCAGCGCGCGCAGCGTCGCCCAGTCCGGGCGATCGGCGGGC
>CAXGVP010001037.1:0-1649 GCA_964013055.1 uncultured Albimonas sp. | reverse complement strand
GGGGCGGCCTAGCCTGCGGGATCGTCCCCCCCCCCCGCCGGCGCCGGAGGCCGCTTCGCATGACTGCAACCCCTGCGCCGTCCGGCGCCCGCCCGGCGGGCGCGCCGCCCGCCGGCGCGCCAAGCGTGGGCGACCATCTGCGGGCCTGGCGGCGGCGGCGGCGGATGAGCCAGCTGGCCTGCGCGCTGGAGGCCGAGATCTCCCAGCGCCACCTGTCCTTCGTCGAATCGGGTCGGGCGCGCCCCAGCCGGGAGATGCTGCTGCGGCTCGCCGACTGCCTGGAGGCGCCGCTGCGCGAGCGCAACGCGATCCTGCTGGCCGGCGGCTTCGCCCCGGTCTACCCCGAGCGCGCGCTGGACGCGCCCGAGATGGCCGCCGCGCGCGCGGCCGTCGAGCGGATCCTGAAGGGGCACGAGCCGTTCCCCGCGCTCGCCGTCGACCGGCGCTGGACGATCCTGGCGGCCAACGCCGGCGTCGAGGCCATGCTGGCGCTGGTCGAGGACCGCTCGCTGCTGGAGGGGCCGGTGAACGCGCTGCGCGTCAGCCTGCACCCCGGCGGCCTCGCGCCGCGCATCGCCAACCTGGCGGAGTGGCGGGCCCATATCCTCGAGCGGCTGCGCGGGCAGGCGGCGCTGGCGCCGGACCCGGAGCTGGACGCGCTGATCGAGGAACTGGCGGGCTATGCCGGCCCCCGCCCCTCGCTGCGGCCGCATCCGGACCCGCTGGGGGGCGTCGCGATCCCGCTCAAGCTGGTGATGGGGGGGCGGGAGCTGTCGTTCCTGACCACCACCACCGTGTTCGGCACGGCGGCGGAGGTGACGCTGTCGGAGCTGGCGCTGGAGTGCTTCTTTCCGGCCGACGAGGCGACCGCGCAGGCGCTGCGCGGGGGCTGACGGCCGCCGGCGGGGCGAGAGGCCGAAGGCACGCCGGCCCCGCGCGAGGGGGAAGGCCGCCCGCGAGGCCGGGGGCTGAGGCCAGACGCAGAGGTCAGGGGCGGGCGGCGTGGCGAAGGGCTGGCGCCGCCGGCATGGCCAGGAACCTGGCCCCCGCCGCCAAGGTCGGGGGCCCGGGCCGCCGGCCCTCGGTCGGGACCGGCGGCGGGGCTTCAGGCGGCGGCGGCGGCGCGGGCGGCGCGGGCCTCGGCCCAGGCGAAGGCGGCGACCAGGGCCGCCTGGGCCAGCACGAAGGCGGCGCCCAGGGCGGTGGGCGAGGTCAGCGCCAGCACCGCGAGGCTGGCGGCCGCCCAGGCCCAGTTGCCCGCCAGGATCAGCCCCACCAGCGCGCGCGAGGGACGGCGCATGGCCAGCGCCATCAGGCCCGCGCAGGGAAGCAGCGCCAGGCCTGCGCCCAGCAGCAGCGCCGGCGGCAGGCCGAACAGGGCGCCCAGCGGGCCCGCGCCCAGGCTCAGCGCCAGCCCGCAGGCCAGGCAGGTGATCGCGTCGAGCCGCAGCAGGGCGCGCAGGGAAAGCGTCTCGGTCATCTCTCGTCTCCTTCAGGGATCGGGACGGGAGGAAAGTCGCGCGGACGCGGAGTCGGGTCGATTACGCGGCGGGTCGTCGTGGACCTGCGCCAAGGCGCAGAGGCCGGCCGCCGGGAGCGGTCAGAACAGGAAGTCGATTCTCCACGGTGATCTCAGCCGTGCCTGTGTC
>CAXGVP010001036.1:0-1651 GCA_964013055.1 uncultured Albimonas sp. | reverse complement strand
TGCCTGCGCCGGGCGGGCACGCCCGAGCCGCCGGTGCGGCTGGGCCTGGGCTGCGCCGCGGGGCGGACGCTGGACGAGGCGCGCCTGCACGCGGTGCTGGAACTGGTCGAGCGCGACGCCGCCGCCCTGTGGTGGCGCGCCGGCGCGCCGCCGCGCCCGCTCGATCCCTGCGACCCGGCGCTCGCCCCCGCCTTCGCCCGCATCGCCGCCTGGCGGGGCGAGGAGACCTCGCGCAGCCTGTGGTTCGCGGACCTGACCAGCGACCTGGGCATCCCCGTCGCCGCCGCCTTCGCCGCCGACGCGGACCCCGCCGCCGACAGCCCCGCCCTGACCATCGGCGTCGCCGCCCGGCCGGCGATGGCCGAGGCGATCCTCTCCGCCGCGCGCGAGGCGATCCAGGGCGAGCTGGCCCTGACCCTGCTGGCCGAGCGCCTGGCCCACCACGGCGAAAGCGTGCTGACCGAGGGCGACCGCGCCCTGCTGGCGCGCGCCGATCTCGACCCCGCCGCGGACCCGCGGCTGGCCCCGCGAGGCCGCCCCCGCCGGCAGGTTCCGGCGGCGGAAGCGGCGTCGGACGGCAGGGCCGATCAGCGCAGTTTGCAACGAGTGGTTGAACAATTGGCCGCAAGTCAGCATCATGTCCTGAGCGTGACGCTGACTCGCGACCGGCCCGGATTGCCCGTGGCCTGGGTCATGTCGCCGACGCTTCAGCCCGATCCGTCGCCGCTGGAGACGCCCCGGCTTCACGCGGCCGTTTTGAAGCTCGCCGCGACGCAGGGGGGGAGGCGCCCCTCTCCGGAGCCGTCGCTGTGGTGACCGATTGGGGGGTCCGCACGCCTTGAACGTCCTGCTCCATCGTCCTCCCGCCGCCAATGCGGCCGCGCGCCTGACGATCCGGATGCTGGGCGCCCCGGCGCTGCTGTGCGACGGCCGCTCGCTGCGGGTGGTGAACCGCAAGCTCCTGTGCATGCTGGGGTATCTGGCGCTGGACGACCGCCGCTCGGAATCGCGCGAGCGGCTGGTGGGGCTGCTGTGGTCGGAGTCCGACGAAAAGCACGCCCGCGGCTCGCTGCGTCAGGTGGTCACCGCCCTGCGCCGGATCACCGGCGATCTGGGCTTCGAGGGGTTCGAGACCGACCGCTCCCACGTCACCCTCGACCCCGCCCGCTTCCGCGCCGACGTGGCCGAGGTGCTCGACCAGCTGGGGCCCGACCGGATCCACCCGCTGCTGCTCTCGTCCGAGGACCTGCCGCAGAGCCTGATGGCGGGCTGCGAGGACGTCGACCCCTCCTTCGCCGGCTGGCTGAGCGTGCGCCGCGAGACGCTGCGCAACCAGATCCAGCAGGGCCTCTCCGCCGCGCTGGAGCAGGCCGCCCCCGACGGACGGGCGGAGCGGGAGCTGTCGCGCGCGCTGCTGCGTCTCGACCCCACGCAGGAGGTCGCGACCCGCCGGCTGATGCTCAACCTCGCCCGCGGCGGCGACGTGGCCGGGGCGCTGACCGCCTACAACGCCCTGTGGCGCGTGCTCGACGACGAGCACGACATGGAGCCGGCCGAGAGCACCCGCGAACTGGTCGCAAGGATCAAGAGCGGCGAGGCGCCGGAGCCCGCCGCGCTGCTCGGGCCGGGGGGGCGGATCCTCGCCGCCGCC
>CAXGVP010001035.1:0-1652 GCA_964013055.1 uncultured Albimonas sp. | reverse complement strand
CGCCCGCATCGTCCTCGAAGGATTCCGAATGCACGTTCGACACCGGCCGGACCATATCGCGCGGCGGGCGCGGCGCCGTCTCGTCGTCGGTGGCGGAGGCGCGGTGCAGCTGGCCGTCGGCGCCCAGCGTGTGGGCGAGCTCGTGGGCGATCAGGTGGCGGCCGTCCTGCGTCTCGGGCGCCCACGCTCCGGGGGCGAAGCCGATGTGGGCGCCGTGCGCATAGGCCCGCGCGCCGATCGACTGCGCGGCGGCCCCGGCGGCGGCGTCGCGGTGCACGCGCACGGCCCCCAGATCGGTATCGAAGCGGGGTTCGAAATACTGCCGCAGGGGGCCGGACAAGGGGCTTCCCCCGCCCGCGATCGCGGCGGCGGCACCGTCAGCGGCGGAGCCATCCCTGCCCGTGCCGTCGCGGGAGAGGTGCAGCACCTCTTCCTCGCAATCGGCGCAGGGCTTCCCGCCGGCGGCACAGGCGGCGCAGGCGCGATAGACCGTGTCCGCGCGCCCGCCCGGGCCTTGCGTGACCGGACGGCCTGTCATGGCGGCATCGGCCATGGCTTCGGCGCGGCGTTCCTCGCGGCTGTCGCGCGGGGCGACGCGGATCTGGCGACCGGACAGGACGGAATAGGCGCAGCCGGTCATGCCCCGCCCTCTCCGTCGCGGCGGGTACGGGAGAGCGCGCTGCGCATCGCCTGCGCGATCTCTTCAGGCCCTGCCCCCTGCGGCACCCGCAGACGCAGGCGCGGGATATGCCCCGACACGCCCGGGGGCAGCGCAGCCGCCGCGCGCTCCACGCCGCTGCGCACGCTCTGTGCGGCGGCGGCCGGGGTCGGTTTCAGGGTCGGTTTCGGGGGCGGTGTCATGCGCCCTCCACCCAGGGCGCGCGGAACGCCCTGTCATGCTTGCGATACTCGCCACGCGCGGCGCGGGCGATGTCGCCCATGGTCACCGGCCGAGACTCGGAGGCCGCGAGGAAGGCCGCGTTGACCGCGATCACCACGATGGAGCCGCCGCTGATGTCGAGCCGCGACAGCGCCACCATGTCGAGCCCCTGCGTCGGGGTCTCGGGCGGAAAGGCGCGTCCCCAGATCCTCAGGCGCTCGCCCTGATCGGGCAGCTGCAGGTCGATGACGAAGCGCAGGCGGCGCAGGAACGCGGTGTCGATGTTGTTCTTGAGGTTCGTCGCCAGCAGGCACAGGCCGCTGTAGCTTTCGATCCGCTGCAGCAGGTAGCTGACCTCGATGTTGGCGTGACGGTCGTGGCTGTCCTTGACCTCGGAGCGCTTGCCGAGGCAGGCGTCGGCCTCGTCGAGGAACAGGCAGGCGCCGGTCTCCTCGGCGGCATCGAACACCCGGCGCAGGTTCTTCTCGGTCTCGCCGATGTATTTCGAGATCAGCCGCGACAGGTCGACCTTGTAGAGATCGAGCCCCAGCTCGCCCGCCAGCACCTCGGCGGCCATGGTCTTGCCCACGCCCGAGGGCCCGGCCAGAAGCGCCGTCACCCCGCGCCCCGAGGGCATGCGCCCGCCGAAGCCCCACTCGTCATAGACCCGCGCGCGGTGGCGGATCTGGTCGGCGATGGCGGCCAGCTCGCGCTTCACCGGCTCGGGCAGGATCAGGTCCTTCCAGCCGACCCGCGGCACGATCCTGCGGGC
>CAXGVP010001034.1:0-1652 GCA_964013055.1 uncultured Albimonas sp. | reverse complement strand
TCGGGAGGGAAGTCGAAGACGGCGGCGACCGAGCCTTCCTCGGCCCCGGCGCGCAGCATGTCGGCGCGGCCGGCCGCGCCCAAAGCCAGGCCCAGCGCGTCGAGCAGGATCGACTTGCCGGCGCCGGTCTCGCCGGTCAAGGCGTTCAGGCCGGACCCGGGGTCCAGGTCCAGCCGTTCGATCAGGACGATGTCGCGGATCTCCAGCGACCGAAGCATATGCGGGCGATCAGATCGTGTCGCCGGTGGTCACCCGCCGGAACAGCTTGGAAATCCAGCTCTCGCGATCCTCGAAGGGCGCGATGTCGGCCCCCTGCATCAGGTCGTAGGCGCCCTGGTACCACTCGGAGCCCGGGAAGTTGTAGCCCAGGATCGCGGCGGCGGTCTGCGCCTCGGAATTGATGCCGAGGCTCAGGTAGGCCTCCACCAGCCGATACAGCGCCTCGGGCGCGTGGGAGGTGGTCTGGTAGAGCGCCAGCACCGTCTTGAAGCGGTTGATCGAGGCGATGTAGTTGCCCTGGCCGAGATAGTAGCGGCCGATGGTCATCTCCTTGCCCGCCATCTGGTCGCGGGCGAGGTCGATCTTCAGGCGCGCCTCGCGGGCGTATTCCGAGCCGGGATAGCGGCGCACCACCTCCTCGAACTCCTGGATCGCGCGCAGGGTCGAGCCCTGGTCGCGCTGCACGTCCACGATCTGGTCGTAGAAGGACATGCCGATCAGGTACTGGGCGTAGGCCGCGTCCTGGTCGGAGGGGAAGAAGGCGATGTAGCGCTGGGCCGCGGTGACCGCGCTGTCGTACTCGGCGCCCTGGTAGTAGCCGTAGGCGGCCATGATCATCGCGCGCTTGGACCACTCCGAATAGGGGTGGACGCGCTCCAGCTCCTCGAAGGTGTGGGCGGCGTCGACGGGCTCGCCGTCGTTGAGCTGCGCCTCGCCCTCGGCGAAGATCGAGGCGGCGGTGCGCTGCGAATAGGGATCGTAGAACGGATCGTCGGAATCGTCGGAGCAGGCGGCGAGCGCCATGACGGCCATGAGGGCGAGCGCGGGGCGGCGGATCATCGCTGTTCCTTTGGTCCGACGTCGGGGGTCGTCTGCGCCGGCCCCGGGGTCCGGGCGCGCGCTACGGGTTTACGGCCTCGGGGCGGGGAGCCGCAAGGGCGCCGAGAGGCCGCGGGGCGGGATGGGGCCGCGCAGGCGCCGGGAACGCTGCGGCGCCCTGCCCGGGATCAGGCCGCGCGCCCGGTCGCGCGGGCGGCGACGCGGGCCGCCAGCCACGGCGCGAAGATCACGCCGGGATGGGCGAAGGCCAGCGTCAGGCCCTCTACGCCCGCATCCAGCGGCGCGAAGGGGCGTGTCGCGGGCATCGGCCGCTGCGCCAGCGTGGCGCGGGCCGGCGCGCCCGGGCGCGGGGCGAAGGCCGGATGCAGGAGGGCGCGAAGCGCGCGGGCCCGGTCCGCGGCGAAGCGCGGGAGCGCGGCGGGATCGGCGGGGGGATCCTCGGCGGTCACGATTTCGGCGCCGGGCCCGGCGCGGGCCTCGAGCTCCGGCCCGCAGAGGATTCGCGACAGCGGCCGGCCGCCGGGGACGCGCACCAGCACCGAGGGCGACAGGCCCAGCCCCTCCGCCGCCCCGGGCGCGACCGGCGACAGCAG
>CAXGVP010001033.1:0-1655 GCA_964013055.1 uncultured Albimonas sp. | reverse complement strand
TGGGTCAGGCCCGGGGCGCCTGTGGGGCGGGCGGGAGAGCGCCTGCCCCGCCGGGCGCCCAGGGGCAGGCGGCGCGAGGCCCCGGGGCTCGACCCGGGACCCGCGGCTTCGAAGGCGCTCAGAACGCGCCGTTCTCTTCCTCGACCGAGGCGAGCAGGCTGTCGAGCATGGCGATGCCGGCCTCGCCGTACTGCTCCTCGATCAGGGCGCGGACGGCGGGCTGGGCGGCCTCGGCGAACTTGGCCTGCTCCTCGGGGGGGACCACGTTGACCTCCATCTTGGCGGCCAGCGCCGGCAGGCCCTTCTCGGAGGCCTCGATCACCCGCGACATCGAGCGGCCGGCCTCGGTGGCGACCTCGGAGGCCCAGTTCACCAGGTACTGGTGTTCGGGCGACAGGCTGTCGAAGAACTCCTGGTTCATCGTCCAGATGTAGGGCGTGATCACATGGTTGGTGATCGAGAGATACTTCTGCACCTCGTCGAACTTGGCGAAGGCGATGATCGGCACCGGGTTCATCTGGCCGTCGGCGACGCCGGTCTGAAGGGCGGTGTAGACCTCGGCCCAGGGCAGCGGGGTCGGCTGGCCGCCGAGCGAGGAGATGATCGCCTCATGCGTCGGCAGGGTCATGGTGCGGATCCGCAGCCCCTCCATGTCCGAGACCGCGGTGATCGGCTTCTGGGAGTTGGTGAAGGCGAAGAACCCGCCCGAGTCGATCAGCCCCAGCACCTTCAGCCCGGTCGCGCCTTCCAGGTCGCCCACGAACGTCTGCCCGAACTCGCTCTCCTTGGTGATCACCTTCGAGGCGACGCCGATGTTCGGAAACGCGAAGGGAATGTCGAAGACGCCGACCAGCGGGTAGTGCTGGGCCATGCCGCCCGAGGACGAGATCGTGGACTCCACGATGCCGGCGCGCACCTGGTCGATGACCTCGTTGTCCTTGCCCAGCTGGCCGTTGGGGAACAGCTGCACCTCGATGGCGCCGTTGGAGGAGGACTCCACCAGGCTCTTGAACACCGCCGCCATGGCGCCGGAGTGCGAGGCGAACGGGTCCTCGGGGTTCAGGTGCGCGACCCGGATGGTGACGTCGGCGGCGAAGGCCTGCCCGGCCATCACCGCCGCCGCGGCGCCCATCAGGGCGGTTTTCATGAAGGACATCTGCGTCTCCCGGTTGGCGTTGGGCCCGCTCAGAGGCCGAGCAGGCGAGGAATGAACAGGGTGAGGTCGGACCAGTAGGCGATCACCAGCAGGATCCCGACCTCGGCGAGGATGAAGGGCCAGAGCTCCTTCGTGATCGCCTCGACCTTCTCGCCCGTCACCGAGGCGAGGACGAACAGGCAGGCGCCGACGGGCGGCGTCATCAGCGAGATGTTGAGCGCGAGGATGATCATGATCCCCGCATGGACCGGATCCATGCCGATCTTGACGGTCAGCGGCGCCAGCACGGGCGCGAGGATGATCAGGGTCGCGTTGATGTCCATCACCAGCCCGATGAGCAGCAGCAGCGCGAGGATCAGGGCGATGATCACCATCGGCTCGGAGGAGACCGACAGCATCGCCGCCGCGATCGACTGCGGGATCTGGTTGAAGGTCATCCACCAGCCCAGGATGGTGGCCGAGGCGATGATCAGGAAGATCACCCCGGTGATCCGGGTGG
>CAXGVP010001032.1:0-1656 GCA_964013055.1 uncultured Albimonas sp. | reverse complement strand
CGTAGGCGGCCGCCGCCTCGACCCAGGCCGAATCGCGCCAGGCGACCAGCGCCGCGCGATTCTCGCGCAGCGTGTCGAAGGAGAGCCGGTCGCCCAGCCACCACCAGCCCAGCGCCGCGCCGGCGACCAGCAGCGCCAGCGGCGCCCAGCGCCGCCAGGCCGGGCGGCGGGGCGGCGGGGGAGCGTCGGTGGGGGCCCCGTCGGGGGAGGACGCGTCGGGAGGGGGCCCGTTGAGGGGAATCGGCGCCTCGGTCATGCTCGGTCTCCCTTGCGCGGCGGGGGCCGCGGCGCCTCTGCCAGCGATATGCCTGCCGCGGGGCGAGGGGGCGAGCCCCCTCACGCCGGCTTGATGAGGCGAAGTTCGCGCCCCGGCGCCTCGCAGGCGCCTCTGCGCCATTGACAGCGAGGGGCGCGGCGCTTATCCGACCGGCTCCGGAATTTTCGAGGCCCCTCCGTCGCGCAGAGCCGCGGCCGTGCGGGCGCGGTCCGGGATCGCGGCGGGCGCCAGGGGGCGTCGGTCGGCCGGTCCGGGGCCCCGATCAAGGAGCGAAACGAGATGAAGCGCACGTACCAGCCGAGCCGGCTCGTCCGCAAGCGCCGCCACGGCTTCCGCGCCCGCATGGCGACCAAGAGCGGTCAGCAGATCATCGCTCGCCGCCGCCGCCAGGGCCGCAAGAAGCTGAGCGCCTGATCGCGTCCGTCCCGCGGGTTCCGCCCCGCGGGTCGAGGCCGATCGACGCTGCGCAGCCGAGAGGCCAGACGGTGATGTCCGCCGCCGAGCCGCCCCGTCCGTCCGAAGCCGACGAGCTTGCCTCGCCCGCTTCCGATGCGCCGGGCGCAGCCGGCGGCGAACCCGTTTGCGCGCCGGGCGAACCGGCCTCTGCGCCGGACGCCTCCGCTTGCGCGCCTGAGGGCGGGGGGACGGACCGCCGGCGCCCTGCGGTCATCAAGCAGCGCCGGGATTTCGTGCTGGCCGCCAACCGCGGCCAGCGGCTCGGCCTGCCCGGCCTGAACCTGCAGGCCCGCCGCCGCCGCGCCGACGAGCCCTCCGAGGCGCCGGTCCGCGTGGGCTACACCTGCTCCAAGAAGGTCGGCGGGGCCGTGCAGCGCAACCGCGCCAAGCGCCGCCTGCGCGCCGCCGCGGCCGAGGTGCTGCCGGGCGTCGCCCGGCCCGGCTGGGACTACGTGCTGATCGGGCGGCGCGACGCCACCGCCGCGCGGCCGTTCCCCGAGCTGCTGGCAGATCTCTCCGCCGGCGTCGCCCGCCTGCACGCGCGCGAGGACAAGGCCGACGCCGCCCGCGCCCGCGGCGAGCCCGTCCCCGCGCCCTCGCCCCGCCCGCCCCGCAAGCCGGGCGCCCGGGGAAAGCCCGCGAAGCCCCGCCCGTGACGCGGGGCGCGCGCCTTCTCGCCCGCCTCCTGGCGGTCCCGGTCCACGCCTATCGCCTGCTGATCTCGCCCTGGCTGGGCCGCAATTGCCGCTTCGCGCCGTCCTGCTCGGAATACGCGCTCGAGGCGCTGGAGGCCCACGGCCCGCTGCGCGGCGGCTGGCTTGCCCTGCGCCGCATCTCGCGCTGCCACCCCTGGGGCGGCGAGGGCCACGACCCGGTGCCCCCCCTGCGAGACCCGCCCCCAACCGGCTGAATTCCGCCGCCCG
>CAXGVP010001031.1:0-1657 GCA_964013055.1 uncultured Albimonas sp. | reverse complement strand
CGCCCCAGCCGATGGCGATGCCGCGGGGAAGGTCGTCCAGCGAGCCGAGCGCCTCCTCGGGGTTCGCCACGTAGGGGAGGTCGCGCAGGTCCTCCAGCCGCTCGCCGCGGACCAGGGCGCCGGCGTTGGCGGAGCCTTTCGAGACCAGCGCCTGCGCCTCGACCATCGGGGCGGCGCGGATCACGCCGGGGACGCCCGCGACGCGGGCGGTCATGGCGTCGTAGTCCTCGATGCGGCGGATCACGTTGCCGTTCGCGTCGCGCACCGGGGCGGCGTAGAACTTCACATGGCCCTCGGCGCCGAGGATGCGGTCGGTGAACTCGGCGCGGAAGCCGACCATCACCGCCATCACCACGATCAGCGTGCCCACCGCCAGCGCCACGCCGACCAGCGCGTACCACACGATCACCGAGATGCCGCCCTCGCGCCGGCGCGCACGCATGTAGCGCCAGGCGATCATCCATTCGTGGGCGGCGAAGGGGGGCGCGCCCCTCGGCCGGCCCCGGTCCCCGTTCGGACTGGCGGCGGCGTCGGTCATCCGGATCTCCCGTCTGCGTCTGGGCCCTGCCGGGCGCCAGCCCGGCGCGGTCGGCGAGGGGGTTCCCCCCCTCGTCGGCCGCAACCCTGGCCCTGGAGGGCGAGGCTCAGAGAGCGCTCCAGATTTCCGCCAGTTTCGAGGCGGCGGCCTGCGGCGAAAGCGCCTCTGTCTCGCCGGTGCGGCGGCAGGTGAGCTCGACCTTGCCTTCGGCGAGGCCGCGGGGGCCCACGGTGATCCGCCAGGGCAGGCCGATCAGCTCCATGGTGGCGAACTTGGCGCCCGCGCGCTCGTCGCGGTCGTCGAGCAGCGGGTCGACGCCGGCCTTGGTCAGCGCCTCGTAGAGCTCGCCGCAGGCCGCATCCACCGCGGCGTCGC
This sequence comes from uncultured Albimonas sp., assembly GCA_964013055.1. Taxonomy (GTDB): domain Bacteria; phylum Pseudomonadota; class Alphaproteobacteria; order Rhodobacterales; family Rhodobacteraceae; genus Albimonas. The sequence goes on along the minus strand of CAXGVP010001031.1, from coordinate 744 downwards.
CGGGCTTCATGTTGACGATGCCCGCGCCGAAGGGGGCGACGCTTTCGGGCCAGATGATGCCCTTGTCGTCGTGGTTCGCCTCGATCAGCGCGCCGACCAGGCGGCTCACGCCGATGCCGTGGGAGCCCATGTGCACGGGGACCCGGGTCCCGCTCTCGTCGGTGACGACCGCGCCCATCGGCTCGGAATATTTCGTGCCGAAGTAGAAGATCTGGCCGACCTCGATGCCGCGGGCCTTCACGCGGCGATCCTCGGGGATCGCGTTGTAGAGCGCCTCGTCGTGGGTTTCGTCGGTGCGGGCGTAGGGGGTGGTCCACTCGGCCTTGATCGCCTCGAGCTGGGCGCGGTCCTCCCAGTCGATGGCGCGGTCGCCCAGCGTCAGGTCGGTGACGGCGCGGTCGTAGAAGACCTCGGACTCGCCGGTCTCGGCCAGCACCAGGAACTCGTGGGTGTTGTCGCCGCCGATGGGGCCGCTGTCGGCGCGCATCGGGATCGCCTTCAGCCCCATGCGCTCGTAGGTGCGCAGGTAGGAGACCATGTGCCGGTTGTAGGCGTGCATGGCGTCCTCGTAGGTGAGGTCGAAGTTGTAGCCGTCCTTCATCAGGAACTCGCGGCCGCGCATCACGCCGAAGCGGGGGCGGACCTCGTCGCGGAACTTCCACTGGATGTGGTAGAGGGTCAGCGGCAGCTGCTTGTAGGAGCCGACGGAGCCGCGGAAGATGTCGGTGATCATCTCCTCGTTGG
>CAXGVP010001030.1:0-1662 GCA_964013055.1 uncultured Albimonas sp. | reverse complement strand
GTGTTGTGCACTATCCGCCCCGCACCCGGGAAGTTTATGCCGCGAAGGAAGAGGGGCGGACAGCGGAGCCGCGGCCACGGGTCGGGGCGGATCTCGACCGCGCCCTCGATGAGATCGCCAACACCCGGATCATTTATCACTCCCTTGCCGCCGAGGCCTCCGCGGACAATCGCGAGGACATCGCCAATGCGCTCTTCCGGTCCGGAGAGCTTTTGGCCAAGGGCGGCAAGCTTATCTCTGAAGGAGGCGTCTATATGGCAGAGGAACAATCATTCGAAGATTTGCGCGCCCGCTACGCCGACCAGGTCGCGCGCGTTCAGGGCATGATTGCCGAGAAGCCTGAGGCCGAGCGGCCACGGCTGGAGCGCAGCCTCAACGAGATCCAGTCACGGCTCGCGCACATGCAGCCCTTGGGGCTGCGCTCGGTAACGCTCACTGAAAAGCCGTCCGACGGCGGGGTCTATTCCGAGACGAATATCGATGCGGCCCGGCTCGACCGGTTGCGCGACCCCGAGGTGCGGGCGCAGGTCGACACCGCGCTGCGCGGAACCGGCATCAGTTCGTCCGTCGTCGTCGCGCGGATGACCTCCTATGTCTCGCTCCTGATGACGTCCGGCTTGGACCAATGGCAGAACCCGGCGATCGATGACGCGACGGCGATCTCAGACTTTGACTTTCGGACAATCCGCAAGAAGCCTTTCAGCGTCTATCTCGTGGTCCAGCCCCTCATGGTGAAACCCCTCGCACCCCTGATTCGGCTCTTCTTCTCGGACCTGCTCTCGGCGCTTCAGGACAAGGAGCCGGGTCCGGACGAGCCCTGGCCGGTGATGATCATGCTCGACGAGTTCAACCGGCTCGGAAAGATGCCGATCGTGGCCGAGAGCATCGAGGTGCTGCGTGCCTATCGCGGGCATCTCGCGGTGGTCACCCAAACCATCCCGGCCATCGACGAGATCTACGGCGAGAACACGCGGCGGGCCTTGCAGGGCAACGCCGGGATCAAGCTCTACCTGACACCCTCGGACGAGAAGACGGTCGAGGAGCTGAGTAAGGCCGTGGGCAAGACCACCAAGACCGTGGTCACACGCTCCCGCGCGGTCGGCAAGAACCCGTTCGAAGGTCGCAGCCAGTCCGAACGGACGGAGGAGGTCGCGCTCCTGCCGGAAGACGAGGCGCGACGTCTGCCGCTCGACGAGATCGTCGTCGTCGTGGACGCGCAGATGCCGGTCCGGGCCAAGCGCGTGGTGTATTACGAGGATCCGTTCTTCAAGGGCATTCATGCCGCACAGAAGGGAGAGCTGCCCTTCCCGACGGGGCCGGTTCCTCCGATGGGGGAGTTGCCCCTGAGTGTCCGGGCGATGCCTTCGGCGCCGCGAGGGTCAGGTCTCTCGGAACGCGATTTTGAGGCCAGGATGGGGATCACGGAAACCGGTGGAAATTCGCCCATTGATCCCGGTCCGGCTCGAACGCCTCGGCGCGGTCGTGCCGCAGTTCTCGCGGACGATCAGCGGCAGTTCGAGATGGATTTCGGGCGGCAGGCAGATCTCGAGGTGGAGGCTGCGACAGAAGACGACGTCGTCCGGGTACAGGACGCCGTGAGTGATCTGGAGCGGTTGGAGGCGGAGATGTCCGGTTCGGAAGCAAACGTCAGCGAGACGGGCG
>CAXGVP010001029.1:0-1664 GCA_964013055.1 uncultured Albimonas sp. | reverse complement strand
CAAACGCCGCGTCCAGATCGATGCAAGACGGCAGTCCCTTTCCCAGCGCGCGCAGCAGGTCTGGATTGGCGCAGGGCGCCGTCGAGACCATCGTCTCGGCGCATCGTCGCCTCACCCATCCCGACGAGATGGGCGCGCTCTTCAAGGCGCTGGCGCTGACCGGCCCCGGCCAGCCGCGCCCGCCGGGGGTCTGAAAGCCGCCGCCGGCCGTCCGCCGCTTGCGGCGCCTCGCCTGCCGTCGACCGCGCCCGCGCTCCGGCTCGAGGTCGGCGGGGCGGGCGGGTGGGGCCGACCTCGAGCCGGAGCGCGGGCGCGGTTGACCCGGGCCCCGGAATCACGGCGCGTGGGGCCAGACGAGACCACAGGAGACAGGCCATGCACGGCATCGAGACGCTCACCACGCGGGACCTGGGCGACGTGCGCCACGGCTTCTTCACCCGCAAGGGCGGCGCCTCGGGCGGCATCTACGGCGGCGAGCCGGAGGGCGGGCTCAACGCCGGCGCAGGCTCGAAGGACGAGGCGGAGGCGGTCGCGGCCAACAAGGCCCGCATCGCCCGCGCCATGGGCGTGACGCCTGAGCGGCTGCTGTTCCTCCACCAGGTCCATTCCGACCGCGCCCTCGTCGTCGCCGCCCCCTGGCCCGAGCACGCCGACCGCCGCGCCGACGCCATGGTCACCAACGAACCCGGCCTGGCGCTCGCGGTTCTCTCGGCCGACTGCGCGCCGGTCCTGTTCCACGATCCCGACGCCCGCGTGATCGGCGCCGCCCACGCCGGCTGGCGCGGCGCGCTGGGGGGGGTGCTGGAAGCCACCCTCGAGGCCATGGAGCGGCTCGGCGCCGACCGCGCCCGCATCCGCGCCGCCATCGGCCCCTGCATCTCCCAGGCCGCCTACGAGGTCGGGCCGGAGTTCCTCGAGGACTTCACCCTCGACGATCCCGAGGCGCAGCGCTTCTTCTCCGGCGGTCCCAACGGCCGGCCGATGTTCGACCTGCCCGGCTACGCGCTGCGTCGCCTGCGCGACGCCGGCGTCGCCGAGGCCGCCTGGACCGGCCACTGCACCTATCGCGACGAGGGCCGCTTCTACTCCAACCGCCGCGCCGTGCACCGCGAGGAGGGCGACTACGGCCGCCTCGCCTCGGTCATCGTGCTGGAGGAATGACGGGCGCGCCGCGCAGCCAGCCGGTCGAGACCGCCCGCGCCCAGCCCTCGCGCCCCGCGGCCCGCGCGAGGCCGGCCATGCGCGCGGGATCGTAGGGCACGTGGCGCAGGCTCGTCGCCCAGGCCTCGCCGCGCCGCTCGACCACGGCGTAGCTGGCCAGCGGCGTGCCGGTCTGCACGACATGGGGGTAGGGATCCGAATCCTCGTAGGCCGGGCAGCCGACCGAGCCGGGGTTCAGGATCACCCGCCCGTCCGGCAGGTCCACCCGCCGCGACAGATGCGTGTGCGCGCAGAGCATCAGCCCCGCGTCGACGCCCACGGCCGCGCGCGCGATCTCGGCCAGGCCCCGGAACACCACCTCGCCTTCGGGGGTCACCGTCTCGAGCCAGTATTCCAGGTCGTCGCGCGGGGCGCCGTGGCACAGGAACACGTCGCCCACCCGGCGCGTGGCGGGCAGGGCGTCGAGCCAGGCCAGCTGCGCCTCGTCCAGCGCCTCGCGCGCC
>CAXGVP010001028.1:0-1681 GCA_964013055.1 uncultured Albimonas sp. | reverse complement strand
TCCCGAGGGCCGCTTCCGCCGCGAGATCGTGCAGGACGGCGGCGAGGCGATCGCCGCCGCCTGATCCCCTCCCCCGCGCGTCCCGGCCCGCCGCCGGGACGCAGCCCCGCGCCCTGCGCCGGCCGGGAGCGCCCGCGCGCCTGCGCCCGGTCTCTCGCCGCGCGTCGCCCTCGCGCCCCGCCCCGATGCGCCGGACCCGGCGCCCGGGACCGGACGCGCCGGGCCCGCCACGATCCCCCCGTGGCGCCGCGGCCACGCCCGCCGCCCGCCGTCGCGGCCCGCCGCTCCGCACGACCGGGGCCGCGCGTCGCCATCTCATCCTTCAAGGGAGTCGCCTGATGACCCTCCGCACCCCTGCCGCCGCCGTCGCGGCCGCCTGTCTCGCCGTCGCGACGACGGCCCTTCCGGCCTCGGCCACCATGGTGGTCTCGGCCACGCAGGACCTGCAGCTGCGCTACGAATCCATCGCCCCCGGCCTGGCGGCGAGCTACGACGAGACCCTGACCTGGAGCGCCCGCTCCGCCGGGACCGGCACGGCGGGGACGGGGGACGGCACGGTGCGCGACGGGCTGTCGTCGCTGAGCGTCTCGGCCGCCGTCGGCGGACGCAGCGGCCTGCCCGTCGACTTCGGCGAGGCGGAGATGCTGCTGGTGCGCACCATCCGGCTGGAGAACACGCTGGCCTGGAGCCTCGTCTACGGCTTCGGCATCGGCTGGTCGATCGGCGTCTCCGCCGAGGGCGACCTGCCCGGCTCGGTCGCAGACGACCTGGTCTTCGGCGAGATCGGCCGGGCCCGGGCCTCGGTCAGCTTCCTGCGCCGGGTCACCGCCTCCGACGGCACGGTGAGCGAGGCGACGATCTATCCCTCGCAGACCCGGACCACCGTCTTCGGCGTCGACGACACGCAGGCCTTCCCCGGCGGCGGCCTGTTCAATTTCGCGAGCAACGTGACCGTCCGGCCGGACGAGATCGTGGAGCTGGTCCTGACCAGCTCGGTCGGCGCCGTGGCCTACGCCGCCGAGGGCGCCCCCTTCCCCGACCCGGAGGCTGGCGAGCCCGCCTCCTCCGTGCCCCTCCCGCCCGCGCTGGCGCTTCTGGGCGCGGGCCTGGCCGCCCTCCTCGCCACGTCCCGCACCCGCTCCTGAGTTGCGCGCGGGGCCGCACCCGGCCCCGCGGCCCCCCCGCCTTGACGTTCAATCCCGTCCTTTGATGGATGGGATCGGGCCTGGCTCTGTCGGGCCCTGTTGTCCGGGCCTTGCCGATGAACTCTTAAGGTGTGAGCCCGCCGAGCGTCCCGAGCCTCCGGGCGAAGGTGTCGGCCGCGAGGAAATCGGCGAGGGGACCGCGCAGCGCTTCGTGGCGGTCGTCGCGATGCCGGCGGACGCCGGCGTCCACGTTCGTGCGGGTCGTGCGCTCGACCCGGCTGTTGGCCCAGGGGGGCGTCCTGGTCAGCCGGTGCTCGATCCCGCGTTCGCGGCAGACGCGACCGAAGATGCGGGCAAGGGCGTGCACGTCCCGCCGGCAGTTGGCGAACTGCACGCGATCGTCGGCGAGCACGGTCTGGACGCTATAGGGCACGGCCTCGATCCGGTCGCGGAGAAACTGCGTCGCAGCCATCGTCCCTGCCGTTGAAACGAGGGGCGGCGCAGGCGGACCGGCTGGTGCGGTCGATGGCCGCCAG
>CAXGVP010001027.1:0-1684 GCA_964013055.1 uncultured Albimonas sp. | reverse complement strand
CCGATGCCGAGGTGATCGACTGCAACGGCAAATGCCTCGCCCCCGGCATCGTCGATATCGGCGTGAAGGTCTGCGAACCGGGCGAGCGCCACAAGGAGTCGTTCCGCTCCGCCGGTCTCGCCGCGGCGGAGCGGCTGCCGGGCGAGGCCTATGCCGCCCCGGCCCGCGGCGCCGTCTACGACCGGCTGCTGGCCCGGGCCGAGACGGTGCTGCGCGCCGGCCGGTCGGTGGTGCTGGACGCGACCTTCCTCGACCCCGCCCGCCGCACCCAGGCCCGGGCGCTGGCCGACCGGCTGGGGCTTCCCTTCGCGGGCCTGTGGCTGGAGGCCCCGGCGCAGGTGCTGGAGGCGCGGGTCGCCGCCCGGCGCGGCGACGCCTCGGACGCGGACCCGGGCGTGCTGCGCGCCCAGCTCGCCGCGGGCGGGGGCGGCGCGCCGGACTGGCGGCGGGTCGACGCCTCGGGCGCCCCCGCGGACACGCTCGCCCGCGCGCGGGAGGCGCTGGAGGCATGAGCGCGCCCGCCCTGCTGACCCTCGAAGGGCTCGAGGCGCTGCTTGCGGCGTTGGTCGACGACGGGTTCCGCCTGATCGGCCCGACGCTGGGCGAGGGAGCGATCGTCTACGACGAGATCTCCGGCCTCGACGACCTGCCGCGGGGCTGGACCGACGAGCAGGCCCCCGGCCGCTATCGCCTGCGCCGGCGCGACGACGGGGCGCTGTTCGGCTACGCGCTGGGCGCGCAGTCCTGGAAGCGGATCCTGCACCCCCCGCGGGAGCGGTTGTGGAGCGCCCGGCGCGACGGCGACGACATCGCGCTCGCCCCCGCGCCGCCGCCCGAGGACCGCGTCGCCTTCATCGGCGTGCGGGCCTGCGAGCTGCAGGCCATCGCCGTGCAGGACCGGGTGTTCCTGGGCGGCGCCCATGTCGACCCGCGCCATGCCGCGCGCCGCGAGGGCGCGTTCCTGGTCGCGGTGGCCTGCGCCGACCCGGCCGCGACCTGCTTCTGCGCCTCGATGCAGACGGGGCCGGAGATCGGCGGGGGACATGACCTCGCCCTGGCCGAGCTGGTCGGGCCGGAGGGCTCGCGCTTCCTCGCCCGGGCGGGGTCGGAGGCGGGGGCGGCGATGCTGGCCCGCCTGCCCTCGCGCCCGGCGACGGCGCAGGAGGTCGAGGCGGCGGCCGGGGTTCCGGTCCGGGCCCGGGCGCGGATGCGCCGGGCGATGCCGCCCGGCGACCCGCGGACGCTGCTGGCCGACCCCGAGCATCCGCGCTGGGACGAGGTCGCCGCGCGCTGCCTGACCTGCGGGGCCTGCACCCAGGTCTGCCCCACCTGCTTCTGCACCACGGTCGAGGACCTGAGCGACCTCTCCGGCCGCGACCTGGCGCGCGAGCAGCGCTGGGACAGCTGCTTCGCGACCGAGTTCTCCTTCCTTCACGGCGGGCCGGTGCGGGCCTCGGCCCGCTCGCGCTACCGGCAGTGGCTGACCCACAAGCTGGCGACCTGGATCGACCAGTTCGGAACCTCGGGCTGCGTGGGCTGCGGGCGCTGCATCGCCTGGTGCCCGGCGGGCATCGACCTCACCGAGGAAATGGCGGCCTTCGCCGCCGGGCCGGAGGGCGCGCGATGACGACCGGGGAGGCGCTGGACCGGGCGCTCGCCGCGCATCCGGTGCTGGCGGGGCTGG
>CAXGVP010001026.1:0-1684 GCA_964013055.1 uncultured Albimonas sp. | reverse complement strand
GCGGCTCCGCTCCGCGGGGCCTGCGGCGCCGGTCGCCGGGCCCCGCCGGGAGCCTGAGCGGGCGATGAACGCAGCGCCACGGGCGCCGGCAGACGGCGCGCCTGCCGCCCGGCTCTCCGCACAGGGCGTCGAGTCGCGGGCGATCCGGCGCGGGCCCCGCGGGATCGCGGGGCCGTCGCGGGCGGCGCCCCGTCCGCAGGCGCCCGGCTGGCGCCTAAAATTTGTGCTGAGTTGTTGAGCGTTTGCGCGTCATGCTTCGGATACGATCCGCGCCGAGGCGCCGGGCCCGGGGAGCGCCGGCCAAGCGACAGGCCGGCCCCGGCGGACTGGCCGGTGGCGCTGCCGTCCCCTCCGGCCCCCGCAAAAAACCAAGCGCCGCCCGCGGGCTGCGCGGGCGGCGGCGGCGGGGCGCGCGGGGCGCGGGCGCGGTCAGGCGGGCTCGACCTCGTAGAGGCGGGCGAGTTCGGCCATCGTCTCGTCGAAGCTGCGGCCCGGGGTCCAGGCCGAGAGGCCCGAGGGGATCGCCTCCGCGCCGTTGTGGGGGCAGGGCAGGCGGTCGCCGATCACCTGGGTCACCGGGATCACGCCGGCCCAGGTGGGATTGGCGAGGTCCTCGGGCTCGTCGCCGTTCAGGCCGGTGCGGACCTTGGCCACGGCGGTCTCGATCTCCATCCCCACCACCTTGGTGGCCTTGATGTCGGGGTCGGAGAAGCCGCGCAGCGTCTCGTTCCGGCCGGGGAAGAAGCGGTCGATCATCGCCAGCAGGGCGGCGCGCTTCTCCTCCGCCCCCTCCACCAGCGCGGCGTTTCCGAAGCACATGGCCGAGCGGTAGTTGGCCGAGTGGTTCATCCCCGTGCGCGCCATCACCAGCCCGTCGAGCATCGCCACCGTCACGCAGACCGGCACGCCGGCCGCCTGCGCGCGCAGCATCCGGCTGGCCGAGGAGCCGTGCCAGTAAAGCCGCGTCCCCTCCCGCCAGTGGATCGTGGGGGTGGCGTAGGGCTGGCCGTCGATCACGTAGGAGACATGCGCCAGCATCCCCGCATCCAGCACCGCGTGGACCGAGGCGTGGTCGTAGGCGGCGCGCTCGTGCTTGCGCCGGGCGCGGCTGCGGGGCTCGACGGGATAGGCGGCTTCGGGGGAGGCGGGATTGGGGGAGGCGGGCTTGGTCATGGGGGGGGACTCCTGCGTTGCTCGTCCCCCAATGGCCCGCTAGAATGGTTCGCGAAAGGACCATTTTCATGCCAAGATCTCAGACCAATTCGCCGGACTGGTCCGCCTTCGCCCCGATCTCTCCGGGCGAGGGTCCGCGCACCCGCGCCGTCTACGCCGAGCTTCGCCGGCTGATCGAGACGCGCCGCGTGGCCCCCGGCGGCAAGCTGCCGCCGACGCGGGAGCTCGCCGCCCGGCTCAAGGTCGCCCGCGGCGCGGTGGTGGCGGCCTACGAGCAGCTCGCGGCCGAGGGCTTCGTCGAGGCGCGCCAGGGCGCGGGCACCTTCGTGGCGCAGGCCGTGCCCTCTGCGGCCCCCGGCGCGCCGGCGCTGAAGCGCGACCCGACGCCGCCGCGCCCGCTGCCGGGCAAGCTGGGCAGCGGCACGGCGGACGCGCGCACGCTGCAGGTGCTGCGCTCGCTCTACCGGCGGGCGCTGGACCTCGTCCCCCCTGATGCAGCGCTCCATGCAGA
>CAXGVP010001025.1:0-1688 GCA_964013055.1 uncultured Albimonas sp. | reverse complement strand
GGGATCGTCGAAGGCGTCGCGCTCGCGCGGCTCGACCGGGCGGCCCTCGACCAGCCGGCCCGAGAGACGGCCGACCTCGCGCTCCGCCTCCAGCCCCACCACCAGCGTGGCGTCCTGCAGCCGCCAGGAACGGCCGGTGCTCGTCTCGTGCAGCGTCACCGAGGCGTCGCGGGCCGAGAGGCGCGAGAAGCGCGCCAGCGGCCCCTCGCCCCGGGCCGCCTCGTCGAGCAGCCCCAGGAAGCCGGCCAGCCCCGGCCCGTCGCCGCCGCCTGCCCCGGGATCGGCCGGCGCCTGCAGCACCGGCCCGCCGGCGCCCGGCGCGGCGGCGTCGAGCGCGATGCGCGCATCGGGCTCCAGCGTCAGGCTCAGCGCGGCGCCGCGCACCTCGACCGCGGTCGGCTCCAGCCGGCCCTGCAGCGCGTCGGAAAGGCGGAAGTCCACGATCAGCTCGGGCGCCGAGGCGATCGGCGCCCCGTCGGCGCCGCGCAGGGTGACGTTGATCAGCCGCACCCCCGAGGCGCGCCCGGGATCGCCGAGCGCGAACTGGATGTCGCCGATCTCGACGTCGAGCCCCTCGGCCCCCGCCTCGATGCGCGAGGCGACCAGCTCCGCCGCCTGCGGCCCCAGCGAGATCGGGCCCTGGCGCAGCCGCTGCTGGGCCAGCCCCAGCGCCAGCGCCACCAGCACCACCGCGGCCAGCATGAACGAGCCCGCCCGGCGCAGGCCCCAGCCCACCGGCCCGTGCCCGTGCCCGGCGCGACGGCGGCGCCGGGGGGGATGCCGGTGCGCCGGCGGCTCGCGCCCGTTGAGATGCCTGCGATGCATTCGCGCCCCTGCGCCTCCGCCGCCCCTCGCGGAGCCCACTGATCCCGGCCCGTTCCGACCCCGTTCCGACCCTGGGCCGGCGCCCGCCGTCGCGCGGACTTGACCCGCCCGGCCGGCGCCTGTCTGGCTCCGGGCGATCCGACGCGGCCTTTGCGTCGTAGACCCGTCGACTACACCGCCCCTTGAGGAGATGCGATCATGACCGAAGCCGCCGCACCCGCCGCAGGACCCGCGATCGGAGACGACGCCCCCGACTTCACCCTGCCCCGGGACGGGGGCGGAGATGTGACGCTCGCAGGGCTGAAGGGCAAGCCGGTCGTGATCTACTTCTATCCCAAGGACGACACCTCCGGCTGCACCAAGGAGGCGATCGAGTTCACCGCCCTGGGCGCCGAGTTCGAGGCCGCCGGCGCGGTGGTGCTGGGGGTGTCGAAGGACCCGGTCGCCAGCCACGACAAGTTCAAGGCCAAGCACGACCTCGGCGTGACGCTGCTGTCGGACGAGGACGGGACGGTCTGCGAGGCCTATGGCGTCTGGGTCGAGAAGAGCATGTACGGGCGCAAGTACATGGGCGTCGAGCGGGCGACCTGGCTGGTCGGCGCCGACGGCAAGGTCGCCCAGGTCTGGCGCAAGGCCAAGGCGACGGGCCACGCGAAGCAGGTGCTCAAGGCGGTGCAGGCGCTCTGATCGGGCGATTCGATGGCGAGACGAGGGACGCCCCGGCGCGACCGGGGCGCCTCTCTGCCGGCCGGTCGCGACGGCGGGAAGCTGCGCCAATGGATGAACGAAACGCAGATGCTGTTCCACGCCCACCCGGTCAACGTCGCACGCGAAGAGGCGGGCCGGCCGGTCATCAACAGCCT
>CAXGVP010001024.1:0-1688 GCA_964013055.1 uncultured Albimonas sp. | reverse complement strand
CGAGGCCGACCAGGCGCGGCCCCGGGCTCGCCCGGGGCCGCGGCGACAGGGGTCAGCCCTTCTCGGCCAGTTTCGCGAGGATCCGGGCCCAGGCGCGGGCGCCCTTGCGGAAGCTCTCGAGGTCGTATTTCTCGTTCGGCGAGTGGATCCGGTCGTCGTCCAGCCCGAAGCCGATCAACATCGAGGGCATGTCCAGCAGAGTCTGGAAATGCCCCGCCACCGGGATCGAGCCGCCCGAGCCGATGAAGGCCGCCTCGGTCTCCCACTCGGCCGACAGCGCCTCGCGCGCCGCCGCGAAGGAGGGCTTCGAGAAATCCATCACCGTGGCGCCGGCGCCGCCGTGGGGATGCCACTCGACGGTGCAGTCCTCGGGCAGCTGCGCCTCGACGAAGGCGCGCAGCGAGGCCCGGATCTTCTCGGGATCCTGGCGCGAGACCAGCCGGCAGGAGACCTTGGCGAAGGCCTGCGCGGGGATCACGGTCTTGAAGCCCTCGCCCTCGTAGCCGCCGGAGATGCCGTTGAACTCGCAGGTCGGGCGCGACCAGATCATCTCCAGGGCCGAGCGGTCCTGCTCGCCGGCGGGGTGGGAAAGGCCGACCTCGCCCAGGAACTCGGACGCCGAGAAGGGCAGGGCCTGCCACTGGGCGCGGATCTCCTCGGGCAGCTCGTCGACGTCGTCGTAGAAGCCGGGGATCTGCACCCGTCCCTCGTCGTCATGCAGCGAGGCGAGGATCTTCGCCAGCACCCGGATCGGGTTGGCGGCGGCCGAGCCGTACATGCCCGAGTGCAGGTCGCGGTTGGCGGCCTTCACGGTGATCTGCTCGCCCACCAGCCCGCGCAGCATGGTGGTGATGCCGGGCTTGCCGGGCGCGAACATGCCGGTGTCGCAGATCAGGGCGATGTCCTTCGACAGCTCCTGCGCATTCTCCTTGAGGAAGGGGACGAGGTTCGGCGAGCCCGATTCCTCCTCCCCCTCGAACAGGATCGAGACCTTGGCGGGCAGCTTGCCGTGGACCGCCACCCAGGCGCGGCAGGCCTCGACGAAGGTCATCAGCTGGCCCTTGTCGTCGGCGGCGCCGCGGGCGCGGATCACGCGCCGGCCGTCGGGGAGCGTGTCGATCTTCGGGTCGAACGGCTCGGTGTCCCACAGGTTCAGCGGGTCGACGGGCTGCACGTCGTAGTGGCCATAGAACAGCAGGCTGGGGCCGTCGGCGCCCGCCTCGGCCAGCGCGTCGCCATGGGCCACGACCATCGCATGCCCGGGCGTGGGGCGGACCTGCGCGTCGAAGCCGAGGCCCGAGAGCTCGCCCGCCAGCCACTCGGCGGCGGCGGCGCAGTCGCCCTTGTAGGCGGGGTCGGTCGAGATGGAGGGGAAGCGCAGCAGGTGGAACAGCCGCTCGAGCCCCGCGTCGAGATCCTGGTCGAGGCGCTCCAGAACGGCGGGAAGGGCGGGATGGGTCATCGGTGGCTCCGGGAGGGGGAGAGGATCGGAGGCGAGCCTGCGTCCGGCGCGCGGATTCGGCAACCGGCGGACGCCTCGCGAGGCGGGGCTCGCCCGGGGGGGCGCTTCGCGCGGGGGGCGCTTCTGAACTCACCAGGGAACAGAGGCCGCGCCTGTCCCCCGGAGCCGCCCGTCGCTGAAGATGCCTGAGGCGCGCCGGGGCCCGGGTCAAGGACGAGCCGCGCAG
>CAXGVP010001023.1:0-1689 GCA_964013055.1 uncultured Albimonas sp. | reverse complement strand
CGCGCCGCCGCCGAGGATGAACCAGACCTGGTTGCCCTCCCACACCGGGCCGATGGTGTTGATCACCACCCGTCGCTCGACGTCGGTCTTCGCCACGAAGGGCAGCAGCGCGCCGGTCCCCATGTCGAAGCCGTCGGTCAGCGCGAAACCGATCAGCAGCACGCCCAGCAGCGCCCACCAGATCACCCGCAGGGTCGCGAAGTCGATGAAATCGTGAAGGATCATGGTCTCACTCCGCCGGCTGGACCGCGTCGCGGCCGCCCTTCAGCATCAGGCGACGCCGCCGGATCCAGGCCTCGGTCTCCTCGACGTCCTGGTGCGGGCCGAGGCGGATGTATTTCAGCATCAGCGCGATCTCGATGACGAAGAGCGCGGTGTAGAAGATCACGAAGCCCGCGATCGTGATCAGCAGGTCCGTCGCGGACAGGTGGCTGACCGAGAGCGCGGTCGGCAGCACCCCGTCCACCGTCCACGGCTGTCGCCCGTATTCGGCGACGATCCAGCCGCACTCGGCCGCGATCCACGGCGTGGGGATGATGACCACCGCCAGCCGCAGCGCCCAGCGCGGATAACGCCCCTTCCCGAAGCTGTTGAGGAAGAAGAACAGGGCCATGACCCCGATGAACAGGAACCCCAGCCCCACCATGATCCGGAAGGTCCAGAAGATCGGGAACACCGTCGGCGCAGTGTCCCAGGCGGCCTGTTCGATCTGCGCCTCGGTCGCCTCGCGCGGGTCGTCGACGTAGCGTTTCAGCAGGAAGGCGAAGCCCAGGTCGGGGCCGTGGTCCTTGAACGAGATCAGCGCCTCGGCCGAGGCGTCGTCGCGCTTCTCGCGGATCTCCATCAGGTTGTCGTAGGCGACGATGCCCGAATGGATGCGCGTCTCGGCCTCGCCCACCAGCTGCTTGATGCCCGGGATCTCGGTGGTCAGCGAGCGGGTGCCGATCAGGCCCATCACATAGGGGATGTGGACGGCGTAATGCGTCTCGCGGTCCGCCTGGTCGGGCAGGCCGAAAAGGGTGAAGGAGGCGGGGGCGGGCTCGGTCTCCCACATCGCCTCGATGGCGGCCATCTTCATCTTCTGGGAGTGGGAGGCGTTGTAGCCCGACTCGTCCCCCAGCACGACCACCGACAGCGCCGAGGCCAGCCCGAACGAACAGGCCACCGTGATCGAGCGTCGCGCCAGCTGCTCATGCCGGCCCTTGAGCAGATACCAGCACGACACGCCCAGCACGAAGACCGAGGCGCAGACGTAGCCCGCAGACACCGTGTGCACGAACTTGGCCTGCGCCACCTCGTTGAACAGCACCTCGTAGAAGGAGGTCATCTCCATGCGCATGGTCATGGGATTGAACTCCGCGCCGACCGGGTTCTGCATCCAGCCGTTGGCGATCAGGATCCACAGCGCCGAGAAGTTGGAGCCGAAGGCCACCAGCCAGGTGATCAGCAGGTGGACCCGCGGGGTCAGCTTGTCCCAGCCGAAGAAGAACAGGCCCACGAAGGTGGCCTCGAGGAAGAAGGCCATCAGGCCCTCGATCGCCAGCGGCGCGCCGAAGACGTCGCCGACGTAGTGGCTGTAGTAGCTCCAGTTCATGCCGAACTGGAACTCCATGGTGATGCCGGTGGCCACGCCCAGCACGAAGTTGATGCCGAACAGCGTGCCCCAGAACTTGGTCATCTGCCGCCAGA
>CAXGVP010001022.1:0-1691 GCA_964013055.1 uncultured Albimonas sp. | reverse complement strand
GGCAGGTCCAGCGAGCCCTCGGCCGCCGCGGCGGCGAGGCGCGCCTCGTCCCCGCCGCGGGCCAGCGCCGGGCCGAGCAGCTCGATTCCCACGTTGGCGAGGCCGATGCCGGTCATCTCCCGCGCCACCCTGATCCGCGCGGGGTCGAAGATCTCCGGATCGCGGATCAGGTTGCGGTGGCGCATGATCGCGCTGGCGTACTGGTATTCGCCCACGTCCGCGGCGCGCGCACGCTCGAGGATGGCACGCAGCGCGGCCTCGAGGTCCGCGGCCCGGGCGCCGCCGGCGAAGAGCTCGGTCTCGATCACCTGCAGGGCCTCGCCCAGCTGGTCGCGGCCGGCGCGGCCGAGGATCTCGGCCACCAGCAGGCGACGGCCAAGCTCGGTCCCCTGGTGCTCGAAAGCCTTCAGGGCGATGTCCTCGACCAGGTCCGGGGGCAGGGTGTCGCGCCGGCCCAGCAGGCTGTCGGCGAGCGCCAGCATCGCCTCGGCCGCCTCCGGCCCGTCGCTCAGCGAGACGTCGCGCAGCAGCGTCTCGCCCATCTCGACCTCGCCACGGGCGAGGGCGAGCCGGCCCAGCGCCAGCCGCCACGGCGCCCCATGGTCTCCGGGCGCGCGATCCAGCCGCAGGCGCGCGGCGTCGGCGAAATCGAGCTCGCCCAGCGCGATGAGGGTCTCGACCAGCGGCGGACCGGCCCGGCGGCGCAGGCGGATCGGCAGCTCGGCAAAGGCGTCGAGCACCGACTCGCGCCAGGCCGGGTCCTTCAGCGCGGCAGGCGAGGGCGTCATCCCGGCCGCGAGCCGCCACATCCCCGCCCGTCCCGGGCAGCCGGCGCCCTGGGAGAGCGGGCCGTCCGGCGCCGGCGGCTCGTCGTCCATGATCCGTGCGAGGTCGCGCAGCAGTTCGGCCTCCCGCACCTCGGGGACGAACTGGTCGAGGGTCTGGCGCGCTTCCGCGCCAAAGCCGTAACCGACCTGCAGCCAGGCGAGATCCAGCGCCGCGCGGGCGTCCGGCTCGTCGAATTCCTGCATCATCCGCCCGCGCAGCTCGCCCATCCGATCGTAGAACTCGGCCGTGCGGCGCCAGGGCTCGGGGTCGAGCAGCGCGTCGTCCGGGCAGCTCGCAAGGCGCGGGGGCGCCGGGCGGCGATCGCGGTCCCAGACCGTGCGGGCGTCGAGCTGCACCTGCGGCTCAGGCGCCGGGGGAACCGCGCCGCCGTCGGCATGGGCCTCCTCGCCGTCGCCCTGCGGCTCCGGCGCCCGTCGATCCCCGGGCGAGCGCGGATCGGCGGCGGCGTGGGGATCCGGCGCATCCTGCGGACGCTCCGCCGGGTCGTCGCCGTGGCGGTCCCCCGGCTCGGCGGTGCGCGGATCGTCGGGACCGCCGGGATCGCGGAACTGAACCAGGCCCTGGTCGGCGGCGCGCGCGAGCTGCTCGAGAAGGCGGCGCTGCGCCTCGCTGATCGAGGCGACGTCCGACGTCTCCTCCTCGACGGGCTGCGGCGCGGCCGTGGTTTCGGCTGCCGGAGCCTCCGGCGCGGCCGGCTCGGCGGCGTCCGCGGTCCCGCTCCCGCCGGCCGGCCCGCCGAGCACGCTGCCCGAGGTCGCGGGCGGCGGCTCGGGTCGGCGGACGGCCAGCGCGTCCATCGCACCCGAGGCCGCGTCATGCCCGGCCCCGGAGTCCCCGCCGCC
>CAXGVP010001021.1:0-1692 GCA_964013055.1 uncultured Albimonas sp. | reverse complement strand
GGGCGGCCGAACTGGCGCCGCGTCATGGCGTGCCGGATCGCCTCGTCCAGCATCCGGATCGCCGAGCCGGTGCACAGCGCCGCCAGGTTGATCCGCTGCTTGTTGAGCGCCTTCATCACCGTGCTGAAGCCCCGGCCCTCCTCGCCGCCGATCAGGTTGGCGGCGGGGACGCGGCAGCGCTCGAACGCGATCTCGGACACCGGAGACCCTTCCTGCCCCATCTTGCGATAGGCGGGGCCGGGGGTCAGGCCGGGCGTGTCGCGCTCGACCAGGAAGGCGCCGAGGCCCTTGGCGCCCTTCGAGCCGGGATCGGTGCGCGCGATCACGGTGTAGAGGTCGGCGATGGGCGCGTTGGTGATGAAGGCCTTGCACCCGTCGAGCACGTAGGCGTCGCCCTCCCGCCGGGCGAGGGTCGAGACGTTGCTCGCCTCCGAGCCCGCCTCGGGCTCGGTCAGGGCGAGGCAGGCGGTCAGCTCGCCCGAGGCCAGCCGCGGCAGCCAGCGGGCTTTCTGTTCGGGCGTTCCGTCCTGGATCAGGCCTTCGGCGCCGATGCCGGTGTTGGCGCCGGCGCGGGCGCGGAAGGCGGTGGCGGCCTGGGCGATCTCGATGTTCATCCGGGCCAGCTGCTCGGTCGTCAGGCCGAGCCCGCCGTACTCGGCCGGGATCGACCAGCCGAAGAAGCCGCGGGCGCGCATGTCGTCCACCAGCGCGGGCGGGATCGCGTCCTCGCGCGCCACCTGCGCCTCGGCCGGGATGGCGGTCTCGCGCACCCAGGCGCGCAGCTCTGCAAGCGCCTGCTCGAAGCGGTCGTCGGTCACTGGAACCCTCCCTGAGTCCGGGGCAAGGATAGAGATCGTTTCACAAAATGGAAATTTGTTGCGGTTCGTTCCGACATGCCGCCTGCGCGCCGCGCTCGGGGCGTCGCGCGACAGGATCCGTCGACCCGCCAGCCCCGGCCGCAAGGCATGCGACCGTCGCAAGCGACGCCTCTCCATGGGAACGCGCCTGCGGCCGGATGCGGATGGCGCGCGCTTCGACGATGCGAAAGCGTCGGAGGCGCGGGGGGCGCCTGCCGCCGGGCCGGGGGACCTCCCGCCGCCGAGGCGGCGGGAGGTCCGGGCGCGCGGTTCAGATCGTCACGCAGATCTTGCCGAAATGGGCGCCGCTCGCCTCGTAGCGGAACGCCTCTGCCAGGTCGTCGAGGGGGAAGCTGCGGTCGATCACCGGGCGCAGGTTCATCGCCTCGAGCGCCTTCACGAAGTCCCGCTGGTGCGCGCGCGAGCCCACGATCAGCCCCTGCAGCCGCTGCTGGCGGGCCATCATCAGGGCGGTCGGGATCTCGCCCGAGCGGCCGGTGAGCACCCCGATCAGCGCCAGATGCGCCCCCGGCCGGCCGGCGACGATGGACTGGGCCAGCGTGCCGGGGCCGCCGACCTCGACCACCAGGTCGACGCCGCGCCCGCCGGTCAGGCGGCGCATCTCCTCGCCCCACTCGGGCGTCGTGCGGTAGTTGAGGACGTGGTCGGCGCCCAGTTCGCGCAGCCGCTCCAGCTTCGCGTCGGAGGAGGAGGTGGCGATCACCCGCGCCCCCATCGCCCGGGCCAGCTGCAGCGCATAGATCGAGACGCCGCCCGTCCCCAGCACCGCCACCGTGTCCCCGGCCTTGAGCCCGCCGTCCACCACCAGCGCCCG
>CAXGVP010001020.1:0-1693 GCA_964013055.1 uncultured Albimonas sp. | reverse complement strand
AGCATGTCGCGGCGGGGCCGGGCCTGCCGCACTTCGCGGCGGGGCGGGGCCTGCCGCGCGCGGAAATGCGGCAGGGCGTCTCGCGGTGCGGGAGCGCGGGATGCGCGCCGCGCCTTACAAAACCGCTCGGTCGCGGGTATAGAGTAGGGATGACGACATCGGCCCTCAGAGCGCTTTCGGTCCATCTGCTCACCGCCACCGGCGCGGTGTTCGCCATGCTGGCGTTGCTGGCGGCGGTCGACGAGCGATGGAACCTGATGTTCCTGTGGCTGGTGGTCGCCTTCGCGGTCGATGGAATCGACGGGCCGCTGGCGCGCAAGTACGACGTGCGCACCCACGCCCCGCATATCGACGGCGTGGTGCTCGACCTGATCATCGACTACCTCACCTATGTCTTCATTCCCGCCTACGCGCTGTTCCAGTCGGGCATCCTGCCGGGCGTCTGGGCCTGGGTGGCGCTGCTGGGGATCACCTTCTCCTCCGGGCTCTACTTCGCGGGCAGCTGGATGAAGACCGGGGACAAGAGCTTCCTGGGCTTCCCCGGCTGCTGGAACATGGTGGTGCTGGTGCTGTTCGCCACCACCCCCTCGCCGGGCGTGATCATGGCGGTGATCACGGTGCTGGCGGCGGCGATGTTCGCGCCCCTGAAGTTCATCCACCCGGTGCGGACCGTGCGCTGGCGCAAGGTCTCGCTGCCGGCCGCGATCCTGTGGACGGTGTTCGGCTGCTGGGCGGCGCTGGCGCATTTCGATCCGGGCGTCTTCGTGCAGACCGGCGTGGTGGTCACCAGCCTCTACCTGCTCGGCGCCGGCATGGCCCAGCAGCTGACCGACGCCCTGCGCCGCTGATCCCCCCGACGGACCGATGCTCTCCTACCAGCACGCCTACCACGCGGGGAACGCCGCCGACGTGCACAAGCACGCCATGCTGGCGCTGGCGCTCGACTACCTGGCGCGCAAACCCAAGCCCCTGACCTATTTCGAGACGCATGCCGGCCGCGCGCTCTACGACCTCTCCGGCCCCGAGGCGCGCAAGACCGGCGAGGCCGCCGCCGGCCTCGCCAGGGCCGAGCGCTGGTTCGCCCCCGACCACCCCTATGCCAGGGCGCTGGCCGAGGCCCGCGCCCAGGGCGGCCCGACGGCCTACCCCGGCTCCCCCCTGATCGCGCGCGCCCTGCTGCGGGGCGACGACCGCATCGTGCTGGCCGAGCGTCACCCGCAGGAGGTCGCCGCCCTGCGCGAGGCCCTGCCGCTGGCCGAGATCCACGACGCCGACGGCCCCTCGCTGGCCCTCTCGCTGACCCCGCCGGACCCGCGCCGCGGCTTCCTGCTGGTGGACCCCTCCTACGAGGTGAAGTCCGAGTGGGCCTCGACCCCCGAGCTGATCGCCAACATCCGCCGCAAGTGGCCGGTGGGGGTGCTGATGCTGTGGTATCCGCTGCTGGCCTCGGGCGCGCACCGCGAGCTGACCGCGAGGCTGGACGCGATGGGCCCCGAGGGCGTGGCCCGCTCCGAGGTCCGTTTCCCGCCCGCGCGCGAGGGTCACCGGATGATCGGCTCCGGCCTCTGGCTGGCGAACCCGCCTTGGGGCTGGGAGGAGGCGGCCAGGGCGCTCGAGCAGAAGTTCGCGTCCCTGCGGTCCTGACCCCGCCGCTGCCGCCGCCGCCCCCCCCCAGCCCCCCCCCCCGATCCCC
>CAXGVP010001019.1:0-1698 GCA_964013055.1 uncultured Albimonas sp. | reverse complement strand
CGCGGGCGATCCGCATGAGCACGGTCTCGGCCTGGTCGTCGGCGGTGTGGGCGAGCGCCACCGCGGGCAGGCCGCGCTCGGCGGCCCAGGCGGCGATCAGGCCGGCGCGGGCGTCGCGGGCGGCCTCGGCGAGGTTGCCGGTCGCGGGGCGATCCTGCCAGCGCAGGGTCGCGTGGGGCACGCCGAGCCGGGCGCAGAGGGCGGCGGTCCAGGCGGCCTCGACCCCCGCCTCGGCGCGCAGGCCGTGGTCGACGGTGACCGCCTCCAGCCGCAGGGGGCGCTCTGCGGCGAGCTCCACGGCGCTCAGCAGCAATGCAAGGCTGTCGCCGCCGCCGGACACGGCGAGACCCAGCGCCTCGGGCGCCAGCGCGTCCAGCCGGGCGCGCAGGGCGTCGCGGGCGGCGGCGGCGGTGCGGGCGTCGCCGGGCTCGGCCGGGTGGGAGACGAGGTCGATGGGGCGCGTCGGTGGGGCGGGGACGTGCGGCTCGTCCGCGGGGGAGGACGCATCGCCCGGGGCGGCGTGGCCCCCGTCAGGCGCGTCGGACGCGCCCGGACGCGGGGGCTCGACACCGGCCGAGGCCGGGCCCAACGGCCCGGAGCCCGCAGAAGCCGGGCCTTTCGGCCCGGAGCCTGCAAAAGCCGGGCCTTTCGGCCCGGCGGGGCCGCTCACGTCACTGGCAGCCGAGGCGGCCGCGCTCGGCCTCGGCCATCGAGACGGCCGAGGCGCCGGGATAGCGCGTGCCGACCTCGGCCAGCGTCAGGCAGGCCTCGTTGACCTGGTTCAGCCGCCCCAGCGCCACGCCGAGATAGGCGAGGCTGTCGGGCGCCGTCTTCGCCTGCGGATAGGCGGTGATGTTGGTCAGGAAGGTCTGCGCGGCCTCGCGGCTCTGGCCCATCTCCAGCTGGGCGCGGCCCAGGTGGTGCTCGGCCTCGGGCGTCAGCGGGCCGTCGGGATATTGCGACAGGAACTGCAGCAGGCGGGCGCGCGCGCCCTGCCAGTCGCCCGTGGCGATCGCCTTCTTGGCGTCGTCGAGGGCCACCTGCTCGGACACCGCCACCGCGCCGCCGCCGCCCGAGGACGAGGGCCGCGGCCCCGCCTCGCCCAGCGGCTGCGGATCGCCGACCAGCGAGGGGTCGCCGTCCTCGAGCGTGGTCATCCGCCAGTCGAGGTCGTTGATCCGCTGGCCGCCGTCGCGGGCGATCTGCTCCAGCCGATGCTCGAGCTGCTGGATGCGGCCGTTGAGCCGGCGCACCTCCTCCTCGAGCGACTGGATCTGGGCCGCCGCCGCGCCGCCCGACTGGGCGAGCGCGGGCGGCGGGGCGAGGGCGCAGAGCGCCCCCGCCAGCATCGTTCCGCCCAGAGCGAGGCCCCGGAGCGGCGCAAGGTCGATCAGGGCGAAGGCCTTGCGGCCCTCCGCCTCCCGGCCCGGCGAGGCGCGCCGCGGCCGGCGCGCCCCCCGGGCGCCGTCACGCAGGCGCCCGCTCATCAGCTGATCGGCCCGCCGGCGATGACGGTCACCGAGCGGCGGTTCTGCGACCAGCAGCTCTCGTTCGAGCACAGCGCGTCGGGACGCTCCTTGCCGTAGGTGACCATGCGCAGGCGCGACGCGTCGATGCCCTCGCCGATCAGGAACGACCGGGCGGCGGCGGCGCGGCGGGCGCCGAGCGCGAGGTTGTACTCACGGGTGCCGCGCTCGT
>CAXGVP010001018.1:0-1702 GCA_964013055.1 uncultured Albimonas sp. | reverse complement strand
CGCCACGTTGGGGGCCGAGCCCAGGCCCGCCTCGTTCGAGAACAGCCCCCGCCGCAGCCCCTGCGCCACCGCCGCGCCGACGCCGCCCGAGACCGCCTCCTCGATCCCGAAGGCGTTGGCGACGATCTGCCAGAGCACGCCGGGCAGGTCCGGCAGGTGCAGCAGGATCACCACCACCGCCATCAGCAGGTAGCCGATGGCCATGATCGGGATGATCACGTCGGCCGCCGCCGCGATGCGCTTGATGCCGCCGTAGACGACGAAGCCGGTCACCACCGCCAGCACGATGCCGGTCCACAGCCGCGGCACGCCCAGGCTGTCCTCGGCGGCGCCCGCCACCGTGTTGCCCTGGAAGGCGTTGAAGCCCAGCGCGAAGGCCGCGATCAGGCACACCGCGTAGACGATGGCGAGCCAGCGGAACTCCTTCCCCAGGCCGTGAATGATGTATTGCGCGGGCCCCCCGCGATAGGTCCCGTCGGGCTCGTTGCGCTTGTAGAGCTGGGCCAGCGAGCACTCGAACAGGCTGGTGGCCATGCCGATCAGCGCGATCGCCCACATCCAGAACACCGCGCCCGGGCCGCCCAGCGTGATCGCCACCGCCACGCCGGCGATGTTGCCGCCCCCGACCCGGCCGCCGACCGAGACCAGCAGCGCCTCGCGCGAGGAGATATGCCCCTGCGCGCCGGGGTCGGTCGAGGGCTTCAGCACCCCGAACATGCGCCCGAAGAAGCGGAACTGGACCAGGCCGGAGACCAGGGTGAACATCACCCCCAGCACCACCAGGAAGGGGATCAGCGACCATCCCCAGGTGAAGTCGCCAATGTATCCGAACAATTGTTCGAGAAATTCCATCTCGTGTCCCTCTCGTCTCGCCCCGCCCGGGGCCATGGCCCGCAGTCGGCCACAGGCGCGCCGCTTGAGCCAGAGTCAGTTTCCTCCGGGACCGGTTTTTCCGGCCCCGCGACGCCACGTCGTCGCGCCCCGCAGCCCCGCGATTCGCCAGCCGCCCGAGCGGCTTGCCGCAGGCCGGCGGACCATCCCGCGCAGCGGCCGCGATGCGGGGCGCGCGCGATCGGATGAACAGCGCGCTTGACGGGCGGGGGGACGACCGGCAACAGGGGGCGACCTCACCGGGAGCCCCGCCATGTCCGAGCCGCTGCCCCGCCTCGCCGTCCTGATCGACGCCGACAACACGTCCCCCAAGGTCGCCGAAGGCCTGTTCCTCGAGATCGCCAAGCTGGGCGAGGCCTCGGTCCGGCGCATCTACGGGGACTTCTCCGACGACCGCCTGAAGGGCTGGGCGAAGATCCTGGCCAACTACGCGATCATCCCCCACCAGCAGTTCGCCTACACGCAGGGCAAGAACAGCTCCGACATCGCGCTGGTGATCGACGCGATGGACCTGCTGCACTCGGGCCGCTTCGACGGGTTCTGCCTGGTCTCGTCGGACAGCGACTTCACCCGGCTGGCGTCGCGGATCCGCGAGCAGGGGATGCACGCCTACGGCTTCGGCCAGCGCAAGACGCCCGAGGCCTTCCGCCAGGCCTGCCTGCGCTTCTTCTACATCGAGAACCTGATGGCCGAGGCCGAGGCCGCCTCCGCCGGATCCGAGGAGCCCGCCGAGGAGACGCCCGAGCCCGGCGCCCCCGGCGAGCCGATCTCCGAGAGCGCCGCCGCCGAGGAGGCCGCCAAGCCCCGCCGC
>CAXGVP010001017.1:0-1702 GCA_964013055.1 uncultured Albimonas sp. | reverse complement strand
AGCCCGCGCCGGGCGGATGGTATCGCCGGGGAGAGGCGAAAGCCGGCCCGCGCGGCACGCGGGCCGGCCGTCAGCCGCGCGCCTGGGCTGCGACGTCGCCGTCGTCGACGCTCAGGCGTGGGGGCGGGGCGAGGCGGGCCTCGGCCTGGACGGTTCCGTCCTCGACCGTCAGCCGCGGGCCCTGGGGGGCGCGGCGCAGCATCGCGCCGACGCGGGAGAAGAGGCCGCGCAGCATCGCCTCAGACCACCACCAGCGCGTGGATGCCCGTGGCGGTGGTGCCCGTGGCCTTCACCTGGCGCATGCCGCACAGGATCCAGCCGTTGTCCGGCGCCTCGACGTCGCGCTCGGCCCCCGCCTCGGAGACGAAGACGACCCGGCCGCCGACCTCGACATAGAGCGCCACCGCCACCTGCGGCAGCGGCGAGGCGTCGTCGGGCGTGACGGGAAGATAATCGCGCGCCGGACCCGAGAGGGCGAGGACGCGGTCGTCGAAGGGGTTCTGCATGGCGGACTCCCGGCGCCGGCCCGGGACAGGCCCGGGGAGGGGCGCAGTCATGGCTCGGTTCAGGGAATGCGCCGGCGGACCGGGTCCGCCCCGGCGCGCCGCCATCATGCAGGCACGTTGGTTTAAATTTGATTGATCCCGGCGAGGATCAGCGTCGGCCCCGCGCCCACTCCGCCCCGTCGCGCCCCCCGGCCCGCACGGCGAGCGAGACGACGACGTAGACGGCGTAGCTGACCGGCGCGGCGGCCAGCAGGCGGAGGTGGTCGGCGCGGGTCATCCCCGCCTTGCCCTCGTTGGCCGCGAGGTCCGGGTGCAGGCGCAGCAGCTCCCGCATCCCGGCGTCCTGCCGGCGGCGGACGCGGACCAGGCCCGCAAAGCCCTCGACCATCGGCCAGTCGTAGCCGGCGGGAAGCTCCAGCCGCTCGGAGGGCGCGAACTGCCAGCGCACGAAGGAATCGTCGGAGATGATCGCGGGGAAGGCGCCCCAGCGGGCGCGGCCGGCGGGGTTCACCGCGAAGAAACCCGCGCCGGGGGCGGAGCCGGGGCGCATGAACGGCAGCCGGGTCCACAGGTCGGCGTAGCGCCGGGTGACCCAGCTCTTCGCCCGCGCCACCCGCAGGCGGCCGGCCACATAGAGGGGCTCGCGGTGGGCCAGCGCCTCGACGGTCTGCGCCAGCAGGTCGGCGTCCATCGTCACGTCGGCGTCGAGATAGGCCCGCGCCCCGGCGGTCGCGGCCGCATCGCCGAGGTTCAGGGCGTTGGCCTTGCCGCCCTGCGCGATGTCGAGCACCTCCAGCCGCCAGCCCTTCGCCGCGAACTCGGGGGCCAGCGTCCGGGCGCAAGCGACCGTCCGGTCGGTGCAGCCGTTGGCGGCGACGATCACCTCCAGCGCGCCGGGGGCGAGGCCGCGCTGCGCCAGCACGGCGCCCAGGCAGCGGCCGATGTGGTCTTCCTCGTCGTTGGCGGGGATGATCACGCCCAGCGCGGGCGCAGAGGCCGGTTCGGTCATGGGCGTTTCGGGGGCGTCCTGAAGGCGTCGCGGGTCCGATCTGCCTAGAGGCGCCGCCACCTGCGGGCAAGCCGCCCGCGGCCCCGACGCCCGCCGCGCGACCAATCGTCCGGCGCCGGGGCACCGCCCGCCCCACGGGCGCCCCGGGCCTGACCCGGGGCCTCTCGCGGCCCGCCGCGGGCGCGCC
>CAXGVP010001016.1:0-1703 GCA_964013055.1 uncultured Albimonas sp. | reverse complement strand
CCCGCCCCCGCCCATCCCCTCGCACCCTCCCCCCAGGCGCAGGCCCAGCCAAGCCCGCCCGCAGGGCGCCTGTAGGCCGCTCCGCCTTCCCCTCACGACATCGCGCGCCCCTCGCCCCGTTGCCCCCGCCCCGCCGAGCCTCTAAGACGCTTGACGACCCGAAGCCTGCGATCCGAAGGCAGACCCATGCTGCATCTCCTCCGCCGCGCCGCGAAGACCTGGGCGTTCCGCATCCTGTTCGGCGTGCTGGTCGTCTCCTTCGCCGTCTGGGGCGTGGGCGACCTGGACCTGGGCGGCGCCGGGACCCCCGTCGCCTCCGTCGGCGAGGAGAAGGTCACCGTCGAGGACTTCGCCAACGGCCTGATCCGCGAGATGCAGTCCGTCTCCCGCCAGACCGGCCAGCCCGTCGACCGCGCCCAGGCCGAGGCGATGGGCCTGCCCCAGGGCCTGCTGGGCCGCATGGTCCGCGACGCCGCCCTCAACGAGGAAGCCCGCCGCCTCGGCCTCTCGGCCGACGACCACGCCCTGCGCGAGGCGATCCTCGAAAGCCCCTCCTTCCAGGGCCTCGACGGGACCTTCGACGAGGAGCAGTACCGCTTCGTGCTCGACCGCCTCGGCTTCCGCGTCGACCGGTTCGAGAGCGACCTGCGCAAGTCGCTGGCCCGCGACGCGGTGGCCCGCGGGGTGCGCGGCGGCGCCGCCGCCGCCCCGGGCATGGCCGCGAGCCTCGCCGCCTACGGGCTGGAGCGGCGCGCCTACGCCGTCGTCGACCTGCCGCTGTCCGAGGCCCCCGATCCCGGCGCCGCGACCGACGCCGACCTCGCCGCCTGGCACGAGGCCCATGCCGACGCCTACCGCTGGCCCGAGCGTCGCGACGCCGTGTGGCTGGAGATCTCGCCCGAGGTCCTGGCCGAGACCGTCGAGATCCCCGAAGACCGCCTGCGCGCCGCCTACGACGCGGCCGGGGAGCGGTTCTCCACCCCCGCCCGCCGCGCCGTCGACCGGCTGGTGTTCCCCGACGACGCCAGCGCGCAGGCCGCGCTGGCGGCCATCGAGTCCGGCGAAAGCAGCTTCGAGGCCGAGGTCGAGAAGCGCGGCCTGACCGCCGCCGACGTCGACGAGGGCGAGGTGACCGCGCGCGACTACGCCGCCGCGACCGGCGAGGCGCTGTTCGCCGCCGACCTGGGCGTGGTCGGCCCGCTGCCCAGCTCGCTGGGCCCGGCGCTCTACAACGTGCGCGCCGCGATCCCCGCCCGCGTCACCCCCTTCGAGGACGCCCGCGAGGCCCTGCGCCGCGAGCTCGCCCAGGCCCAGGCCCGCGACCTCTCCCACCAGCGCGCCGAGGACGCCGCCGACCTGCTCGCCTCAGGCGAGACGCTGGAGGCGATCGCCGAGGAGACCGGCCTGCCGCTGCGCCGCGAGACCGGCCTGACCCGCGAGGACATGGCCGAGGCCCCCGGCCTGATGGGCGCGCCCGAGCTGATCGAGGAGGTGTTCACGGCCGAACCCGGCGAGGAGCGCGACCTCGTGGAGGCCTACGGCGGCTCCTACGTGCTGGTGCGCGTCGACGAGGTCACGCCGGCCGCGCCGAAGACCCTCGACGAGGCCCGCGAGCAGGTCGCCGCCGACTGGGCCGACGCGCAGCGGCGCGAGGCGCTCTCGGCGCTGGCGCAGGAGGCGCTGGCGCGGCTCGAGGCCGGCGA
>CAXGVP010001015.1:0-1705 GCA_964013055.1 uncultured Albimonas sp. | reverse complement strand
TGGCGGCGCGGATGCTGGCGCTGGGGCACCGCCGCTTCGCGCTGATCGGCGCCAACCGCGATTCCAACGTCCAGCGCGAGCGCATGGGCGGCATGACCGCCGCCATCGCCGCCGCCGGCGCCCAGGCCCGCACCCTCTGGCTGGAGGACGCCGCCCCCCCGACGTCCCGGCCCTGGCGCGCGAGGGCGCGACCGCCTTTCTCGCCACCTCGGACCTGCATGCGCTGACGGCGCTGTCGGCGCTGCTGCGCGCGGGCCTCGCGGTTCCCGCGCAGGCGAGCGTGGCGGGGTTCGACGACCTCGCCTTCTCGGCCGCGGTCTCGCCGTCGCTGACCACCATGGCCCAGGACCTCGACGCCGTGGCCCGGG
Organism: uncultured Albimonas sp.; assembly: GCA_964013055.1. Lineage (GTDB taxonomy): Bacteria > Pseudomonadota > Alphaproteobacteria > Rhodobacterales > Rhodobacteraceae > Albimonas. The sequence continues at coordinate 1,337 of CAXGVP010001015.1, read as the reverse complement.
GGGCGCTCGCCGCCCTCACCGCCCGGATCGCGGGCCGCGCGGCGCCGCCCGAGGCGGCCGTGCCCATGACCCTGATCGAGCGCGAGTCCACCGGACCCGCGCCCGGCGCATCACCCACAGTTCTCGGACAGGGAGACGACAAATGAAGACGACCGCAGCCCTTCTCGCCGGCGCCTCGGCGCTGGTTCTCGCCACCGCCGCCCAGGCGCAGGACAAGACCCTGACCATCTCGGTCTATTCCTTCGCCCAGGACGAGTTCAAGGAGATCGTCTACGACCCGTTCGAGGAGATCTGCGGCTGCACCCTGGTGGTGGAGACCGGCAACTCGGTCGAGCGGATGTCGAAGATCGAGGCGAACGCCGCCGACCCGGTGATCGACATGGCGGTGCTCTCGGCCCACGACGCGCTGGCGCTGGCCCGCAAGGACCTGATCGCGCCGATCCCGGTCGAGAGCCTGACGAACCACGACAAGCTCTACGACGTCGCCAAGGACCCGCTCGGGGACAACCTGGCGGTGGGCTACACGTTCTACGCGACCTCGATCGTCTACCGCTCGGACAAGGTGACGGTGGAGAGCTGGGCCGACCTGCTGGGGCCGGAGCTGGCGGGCAACGTCGCGCTGCCCGACGTGACCACCAACCAGGGCCCGCCGGCGCTGCACATGATCGGCAAGGCGATGGGCGACACCGACCCCTCGCTGACCGCGCCGATCGAGGCGGTGGGCGAGCACAAGGACGAGATCGTGACCTTCTACGTCCGCTCCTCCCAGCTCGCGCAGCTGATGCAGCAGGAGGAGATCTGGGCCGCCCCGGTCGGCCGCTTCGCCTGGGGCCGGTTCAAGGACAACGGCCTGCCGATGGCCTGGGCCACCCCGAAGGAGGGCCAGACTGGCGGCATGAACGTGATGATCCTGACCAAGGGGAACGGCAACGAGGAGCTGGCCCTGCAGTTCATGGACTTCTGGCTCTCGACCCCGATCCAGCAGGCCCTGGCCGAGGCGCTGGTCGACAGCCCCGCCAACGCCGAGGTCGTGGTCTCGGACGAGGTCGCCGAGAACCTGACCTACGGGGCCGAGACGGTGAAGTCGCTCGACCTGATCCCGCCGGCGGTGATGCTCGACAACCGCGAGAGCTGGCTGGAGCAGTGGAACGACAAGGTCGCGCAGTAAGCGCGCCGCTGGGCGCCCCTGAACGGGGCGCCCGGAGCTGCCCGGGGATGGCGCATTGAAATGCGCCCTACGCGGGTCGCTCGCGCCGCGAACGCCCCCTCCGCCCGTGGCAGGACCGCCCGGCTCGACCCGGGGCCTCCTGCGCCCAGCCCGCCGCGCCGTCGTCCAA
>CAXGVP010001014.1:0-1707 GCA_964013055.1 uncultured Albimonas sp. | reverse complement strand
GACCTCGCTGCAGGGGGTGCTGCGCAACCCGCTGGCCGATCCGCAGCTGATCGGGGTGTCGGCCGGCGCCTCGGTCGGCGCGGTCGCGGTGATCGTCTTCGGCGGCGGCCTGGTCGCGGCGCTGCCCGCCGCCCTGGGTCTTTGGGTGCTGCCGGGCGCGGCCTTCGTGGGGGCCGCCGCCGTCACCGCCTTCGTCTTCGGCTTCTCTCGGCGGGCGGGCGAGACCTCGGTCGCCACGCTGATCCTCGGCGGCGTCGCGGCCAACGCCATCGCCATGGCCGGCGTCGGCGCGATGATCTTCGCCGCCGACGACCAGCAGCTGCGCGAGCTGACCTTCTGGACCATGGGCGGCCTCGGCGCCGCCGGCCCCGTGCCGGTCGCCGTCGCCGGCGGCGCGGCGCTGGCGGCAGGCGCGGGCCTGATGCGCATGGGCCGCGCGCTGGACCTCCTGCAGCTCGGCGAGCGCGCCGCCTTCCACGCCGGCCTCGACGTCGAGCGCACCAAGCTCGCCGCCGCCGGCTGGTCGGCGCTGGCCGTGGGCGCGGTCACCGCCTTCGCCGGCCCGATCGGCTTCATCGGCCTCTGCGCGCCGCATCTCGCCCGGCTGATGGTCGGCCCCAACCACCGCCTGGTCCTGCCGGCCGCGGCGCTGGCGGGGGTGGCCCTGACGCTCGCCGCCGATCTCGCCGTGCGCACCGCCGTGCCGCCGGCCGAGCCCCCCATCGGCATCGCCACCTCGCTGATCGGCGGGCCGTTCTTCCTGTGGCTGCTGATGTCGCGCCTGCGGAGGTCCCATGCTTGAGGCCGTCTCCCTCAGCGTCCGCCGGGGCGGGCGCGAGACCCTGTCGTCGGTCTCCCTCGCCCTCGCCCCCGGCGAGGTGCTGGCCGTCTGCGGTCCCAACGGCGCCGGCAAGTCGACCCTGCTGGCGGCCCTGGCGGGCGACCTGCGCCCCGCGAGCGGAGAGATCCTGATCGACGGCGCCTCCGTCGCCGGCCTCTCCGCCGCCGCGCTGGCGGTGCGCCGCGCGGTGCTCGAGCAGGCGCCTGCCCTTGCGGCCCCCTTCACCGCGCGGGAACTGGCGGCCCTCGGCCTCGTCTCGCGCCGCGCCCCGCCGGCCGAGGCCGCCGCGATGGTCGCGCAGGCGCTGGAGGCCACCGGGCTTGCGCGCCTCGCCGACCGCCCCGCCACGGCGCTGTCGGGGGGCGAGCAGGCCCGCGCGCACTTTGCGCGCGCCCTGGTGCAGATCGCCTGCGGCCGGGCCGAGGACTCTTCCAATGGCGGCCGCTACCTGCTGCTGGACGAGCCGACCGCCAGTCTCGACCTCGCCCGCCAGGCCGGCGCGATGCAGGCGGCCCGCCGGGTGCGGGATGCGGGAACGGGAGTGCTGGCGGTGCTCCACGACCTCAACCTCGCCGCCGCCTTCGCCGACCGCGTGGCGCTGCTGGCGGCCGGCCGCCTGGTCGCCATCGGGCCCCCGGCGCAGGTGCTGACGCCTGCGCGCCTGGGCGAGGTCTACGGCCTGCCCATCTCCGTGGGCACGGGCCCCGGAGGCGCCCCCGCCATCGCCCCGGATTTCTCCGCCGCCCTCTGACCCCTCTGCCGCATCGCCGCCCCTCCCCCGCCTCGCCGGCGGCCCCGCGGTGAAGCCCGGGGCGAAGCCGTCGATGGGGACGCAGGGCGGGGCGGTCGCGGCCGCGCAGCGGACG
>CAXGVP010001013.1:0-1711 GCA_964013055.1 uncultured Albimonas sp. | reverse complement strand
TCGCCGCGGGGCCCGGACCTGCGAAGATCCGCGACCACGCAGGCCCCGGGCCAGGCCCGGCGCGCCCGCCCGACGCGGCGGCGACCGTCGGGACCGGGGCCGGGGGCGACCGCCCTCGCCTTCCCTTCCGACCGGCTTGACGCGCCCCCTCCCGCCGGGCTTGCTGCGCGCGGGAGGACACAATGGCCAATCTGGAAAAACTGGTCTCGATGGAAGACCTGCGTCGCCGCGCGCGCCGACGGATGCCCCGCGTCGCGTGGGAGTTCCTGGACAGCGGCACCGGCGCCGAGACCGCGCTCAAGCGCAACCGCGACCGCCTGGACGCCGTCACCATGGTCCCGCGGATGATGCGCGCCGCGCGCGTCCCCGACACCTCGGCCCCGCTGCTCGGCCGCACCTGGACCGCCCCGATCGGCGTGGCGCCGGTGGGCCTGCAGAGCCTGATGTGGCCCGGCATCGAGAAGGCGCTGGCCGCCATGGCGGCCGAGCGGGGCATCCCCTACTGCATCTCGACCGTGGCGGGCGAAAGCCTCGAGGACATCGCATCGGTCAACCCGGACTTCTGGTTCCAGCTCTACGCCCCGACGCAGGAGGCGGCGCGCCGCGACCTGATCCGCCGCGCCCATGACGCGGGCGCCAAGGCGCTGGTGCTGACGGTGGACATCCCCCGATCCTCGCGGCGCGAGCGCCAGCGGCGCGCGGGCGTGGGCATGCCGCCGAAGACCACGCCGCGGCTGGTGGCCGACGTGCTCTCCCGCCCGGCCTGGGCGCTCGCCACCTGGCGGCGCGGCGTGCCGACGATGCGCACGCTCGCCCCCTACGTGCCCGCCGGCGACATGCGCACCATGGCCGAGTTCACCGCGAAGAACCTCGGCCACGACCTGACCCCCGAGGCGGTGGCCGAGATCCGCGACCTCTGGCCCGGGACCTTCATCGTCAAGGGCGTGCTGCACCCCGCGGACGCCGAGACCATGGTCGGGATCGGGGCCGACGCGATCTGGGTCTCCAACCACGGCGGCCGGCAGGTGGACATCGGGGTCGCGGCCATCGACGCCCTGCCCGGCATCGTCGCGGCAGTGGGCGACCGCACCGAGATCATCTTCGACTCCGGCATCGCGTCCGGCGCCGACGTCGCCCGCGCGGTGGCCCTGGGGGCGAAGATGTGCTTTCTCGGCCGGGGCTTCGTGTGGGGCGTCGCCGCGCTGGGCGCGGACGGCGCGGGCCATGCGGAGTTCATCCTGCGCGACGAGCTGTCGAACGTGATGTCCCAGCTCGGCTGCCATCGCCTCGACGAGCTGAAGGAGCGGCTGGCGTGATCATCACCCTCTACGGGATCGGCGTCTCGGCCTTCGTGGCCAAGGTGCGCATCGTGCTGGACCTCAAGGGCCTGGCGTTCGAGGAGGTCCCGCCGCCCGGCGGCTACGGCTCCGACGCCTACCGCCGCCTGGTCCCCGCGGGCTCGGTCCCCGGCATGGTGGTGGACGGCGTTCCGCTGCACGACTCCAACGCGATGATGGAGTTCCTCGACGAGATCGCCCCCGAGCCGCCGCTGATGCCGGCCGAGCCCTTCGCCCGCGCCCGCGTGCGCGCCCTGCTCGGCTTCCACGACACCCGCGTCGAGGCCGCCGTCCGCGCGCTGTTCCCGCTGGTCAAGCGCGACTGGCGGGCCGAGCCCGAGGCGGTCGAGGCCGCCTGCGCGGGCATCGAGGCG
>CAXGVP010001012.1:0-1716 GCA_964013055.1 uncultured Albimonas sp. | reverse complement strand
ATGCCGCGCCGCGCAGCGCCGCGCCGATCCGCCCTCCGGCGCCCTCGACGCCAGCGGGCGCGTCGGCGCGTCCGGGGTTCCAGCCATCCTCGGTCATCTGGCCTCCGATTTCGCGACGAGCGATTGGTAGATCCGTTCCGCGAGGCCGATGCCGCCGCGTTCCGCCAGCAGGCGCGCCTGTTCGCGCACCAGCATGCTGGCGAAGGCCTGCTCCCCGACGCCGCCGTCGAAGCCTTCGGGCGGGCGCCCGAGGCCGGCGGCCGAGAGCGCCTCGGCCAGGAACATCGTCTCGAACTCCACTGCGGCCTTGCGCAGGGCGGCCTTGTCCGCGCCCGGGGCAGGCCGGGCCGGCGTCGCCGCGTCCGGGCGAAGCGGCGCGGCGAGGGGGATGTCGGTCATCGCGATCTCCTTCCCCGCCTCGATACGCCGCCGGCGGTAAACGTTGGGTAACGATTCGCCGCCATGCTGCGCCCTGACCCAAGAGCGGAGCAGAATGCGCCCATGTCCCCCTTCGAGATCCCGGACGCCACGCCCCGTCCCGTCCTCGCCTCGCCCCGCGGCCGCGCGGCCGCCGTGCCCGGCGAAGCCCCTGCGGGGGTGGCGCCGCCGGACGCCGCTCTCCTGCGTGCGACCGCCCGCCTTCAGGAGCCCTCGAAGACCGCCGAAGCGGCGCCGGATGCAGGCCTCGAGGTCGCCGAGTCGGAGTTCGACCTGGCTTTCGCTGCCGTGGTTCTCGCCGGGAGGCCGCCTCCCGCGCCCGAAGCCGTCGCACCGGGGCTCGACATGGCGCGACGATCGTCGGCCGAAACCGCCTGGCCCGCAGCCGCCTTCCCGCCTGTCGTTCTCCCCGGCGCTGGGCCTTCCGAAGCGTCGCCTCTCGGGCGAGAGCCGGTCGCGTGGCGAGGCGCGACGCCTGCGCCCGGCTCGGTAGAGCCGATTCTCCGCTCGGTCGGGATCGTTGCGCCGGCGCCGGCCGCCGCGGGCGTCGTCGCCTCCGGTTCGCCGACAGCGCCCCCGGTCGTGGCGGACGCTCCTGCCGTCGCACCTGCGGCGGTGCCGCTTGAAACCGCCCCGCCTGGCAGTCCAGCGCGCGAGGCGATGCCGCGGCGGGGCGAACCCATCGCGCCGCTGCTGCCATCCGCTCCCGACCGCGGCGTGGCCCCTGCCGTGGCGGCGGAGATCACCCGGGCCTCGGCAACGCCGCCGGTGAACGCCCCCGCGCTTTCCCCGCCGCAAGAGGCGCCGGCCGAGCCGTCGCCCCGCGCCGACGCCCTGGAGGTCCGCGAGCATCGGCCAGCGCCCGCCATGGCGACCCCAAGCGTCCAGAGCTCCGTGCCAGCCGCCGCGGCGGCGGTCCAGGTCGCCGCCGCGGCCGCCCCGCGCGAGGCTGCGCCGCCGCTGCGCGACCGCTTGGCCGATCCCGCCCGCACCGACCGCGGCGATCCCACGCCCATGCGCCTGACCGAAGCGACGTCGACGATCTCAGCACCCGAGCCGGCGAGGCCGCAGTCCATGTCGGGACCGGCCCTTGCGCCGCCGCTGCCGACGGCGAGCGCCGCAGGGGACGGTCGATCGGGCAGGGGGTTCGAGACGCTGAGCCTCGGCCGGCGGGACGGCGGCGCGCTCGATCCAACCGGCGGCCCGCGTGGGGGGGAGGCCGGCGTCGGCCCCGCGACCGTGACCGCCGCCTCGTCCTCGGCGTCCACCGGCGGCGGC
>CAXGVP010001011.1:0-1716 GCA_964013055.1 uncultured Albimonas sp. | reverse complement strand
GGCAGACCCGCCGCGAGATGAAGCGGAACGGCTTCTTCGGCGCGCCGGGCACGGGCTTTGTGATCGGCAAGCTTGGAAAGCCAAGCTCGCGTGCGCCGTTCCTGTGTTCCAAGACCTTTCCCCATGCGTTGATCGTAGCGCCGACCGGGCGCGGCAAGACCACCGGCTTCGTCATTCCGAACCTCCTGACCTGGCAGGGCTCAGCGGTGGTGCTCGACGTAAAGGGAGAATGCTTCGAGGCCTCGGCCCGCCACCGGGCGGCGCAGGGTGACGAAGTGTTCCGCTTCGCGCCCACGGATTGGGAGGACAGGCGGACGCATCGCTACAACCCACTTCTGCGCATCTATGAGCTCAAAGACCCGGCCCGCCAGCAGATGGAGTTGCAGCTCCTGGCCACACTCTTCCTGCAGAACGACAACGACCGTGTTCAGGGGCTTCTCAAAGGGGGGATCGATCTCTTCGTCGCGGCCGGGCTACTCGCGTTCCAACGCCGCAGGCCGACGCTCGGCGAGATATACCGCATCGCCGCCTCGGGCGGGCAGAAGCAGAAGGAATATCTCGCGCGCGCCCATGAGGTCCAAAACGCCGCGGCGCGGCTGATCTTCACACGGCTGGCGTCCACCAACAACGATACGCTGACATCCTATGTCTCGCTCCTGATGACCTCGGGCCTCGATCAATGGCAGAACCCGGCGATCGACGATGCGACGGCGACCTCGGACTTCGACTTCCGGACGATCCGCAAGAAACCCTTCAGCGTCTACCTCGTCGTCCAGCCCCTCATGGTGAAACCCCTCGCACCTCTGATCCGGCTCTTCTTCTCGGACCTGCTGTCGGCGCTTCAGGACAAGGAACCGGGTCCGGACGAGCCCTGGCCGGTTATGATCATGCTCGACGAGTTCAACCGGCTCGGAAAGATGCCGATCGTGGCCGAGAGCATCGAGGTGCTGCGCGCCTATCGCGGGCATCTCGCGGTGGTGACCCAGACCATCCCGGCCATCGACGAGATCTACGGCGAGAACACGCGGCGCGCCTTGCAGGGCAACGCCGGGATCAAGCTCTACCTGACGCCCTCCGACGAGAAGACCGTCGAGGAGCTGAGCAAGGCGGTCGGCAAGACCACGAAAACCGTCGTCACGCGGTCCCGCGCGGTCGGGAAGAACCCGTTCGAGGGCCGCAGCCAATCGGAGCGGACGGAGGAGGTGTCGCTCCTGCCCGAGGATGAGGCGCGGCGCCTGCCGCTCGACGAGATCGTCGTCGTCGTGGACGCCCAGATGCCGGTCCGGGCCAAGCGCGTGGTGTATTTCGAGGACCCATTCTTCAAGGGCATCCATGCCGCCCAGGAGGGGGAGCTACCCTTCCCGACGGGGCCGGTCCCTCCGATGGGGGAATTGCCCCTGAGCGTCAGGGCGATGCCCACGGCGCCGCGGGGGTCAGGTCTCACGGAACGTGATTTCGAGGCCAGGATGGGGCTAACAGAAGGCGGAGGGATTGCACCCCTTGAGTCCGGTCCGGCTCAAGCGCCTCGGCGCGGCCGCGCCGCTGTTCTTGCGGATGATCAGCGGCAGATGGAGATGGAGTTCGGGCGGCAGGCAGATCTGGAGGTGGAGGCTGCGTCCGAAAACGACGTCGCCCGAGTTCAGGACGCCGTGAGTGATCTCGAGCGGTTGGAGGCGGAGATGTCCGGTTCGGAAGCAAACGTCAGCGAGACGGGCG
>CAXGVP010001010.1:0-1720 GCA_964013055.1 uncultured Albimonas sp. | reverse complement strand
CCCCCGAGTCGCTCTGATCGGCATCCGCGACGGACGGCTCCGGAGAACAGGCGCTCCCGGGGGGCGCGTGTGGCCGGGGGCGCCTGTGGCGGGCGGCGGGGGAGGCGGGCGTCAGGGCGCGCCTGGGGGGAGGATGGACGGGCTGGGCCCGCCGCGCCACGCAGGGGCGGCGCGAGGCGCGCGCGGAAGGTTGGGCTTGCCATCGGTCAGGTTCGCTGCCATATGGCGCGGATGCGTCGGCCGGGAAACGTCCCGGCCCGATCGACCGGATGGCGTGAAGCTCGGGCGGCCCAAAAAGCTCCGCCCCCGGATCCGGCGGTCCAACGGACGCTCCCAGCTCTCTGCACGTCCTGAGTCACGCGGGCCGTCGTTCGACGACCCCTTGCGCCCCGCGGCCATCCATGGCTGCGCCAGGGCGCGTTACGCCCATGAAAGGCGCTCGATGACCACCTTTTCCGACCTGCCCCTCTCCGCGCCGCTGCACCGCGCGCTGGAGGAGGAAGGCTACACCGCCCCCACCCCCATCCAGATTCAGGCGATCCCGCCGGCGCTGGAAGGCCGCGACATCCTGGGCATCGCCCAGACCGGCACCGGCAAGACCGCGGCCTTCGCCCTGCCGCTGCTCGACATGATCCAGCGCGACCGCATCGCGCGGCCCACCCACTCCTGCCGGGTGCTGGTGCTGGCGCCGACGCGCGAGCTGGCCAACCAGATCGCCGAGAGCTTCCGCACCTACGGCCGCCACATCACGCTGAAGGTCGAGACCGTGTTCGGCGGGGTTTCCGTCAACCGCCAGATCCGGGCGATGAAGGGCGGCGCCGACGTGCTGGTCGCCACCCCGGGCCGGCTGCTGGACCTGATCGACCAGGGCGCGATGACGCTCTCGAAGGTCGAGGCGCTGGTGCTCGACGAGGCCGACCAGATGATGGACATGGGCTTCATCCACGCCCTGCGCCGCATCGTGCCGATGCTGCCCAAGAAGCGGCGCACGCTGTTCTTCTCGGCCACCATGCCCCGCGCGATCGCCGAGCTCGCCGGCCAGTACCTGACCGACCCGGTGAAGGTCTCGGTCGCGCCGCAGGCCACCACCGCCGAGAAGGTCTCCCAGCGCGTGCACTTCGTGCGCCAGGGCGACAAGCAGGCCGCGCTGAACGTGGTGCTCAAGGCCGAGGACTATGACCGCGTCCTGGTCTTCACCCGCACCAAGCACGGCGCCGACCGGGTGGTGAAGAACCTCGCCCGCGCCGACATCGAGGCCAAGGCGATCCACGGCAACAAGCGCCAGAACGAGCGCGAGCGGGTGCTGGATGCGTTCCGCGCCGGCACGCTGCGGGTGCTGGTCGCCACCGACATCGCCGCGCGCGGCGTCGACGTGCCCGGCGTCAGCCACGTGATCAACTACGAGATCCCCAACGTGCCGGAGCAGTACGTCCACCGCATCGGGCGCACCGCGCGCGCCGGCGCCGAGGGCGTGGCGATCAGCTTCTGCGCCGAGGACGAGCGTCCCTACCTGCGCGACATCGAGAAGGTGACCCGCCAGAAGGTGCCCACCGGCCAGCTGCCGGCCGCCTTCGCCGAGGAGGCCGCCGATCTGTCCTCGCGCAAGACCGAGTTCTCCGCCGCCGAGAGCGCGCGCGCCGCGGGCGGCGCCCGCGACGAGGGCGGCCGGGGCCGGGGCGGTCGCTCGTGCGCTGTCGGTTCATCTGGCGAAGAGTCCCCA
>CAXGVP010001009.1:0-1721 GCA_964013055.1 uncultured Albimonas sp. | reverse complement strand
ACGCCCCCGCCGCCGTCGCGATCCGCGCGCCGGGGGCGGAGGAGCCGCGCATCACCCTCTCGGCCCGCGTGCTGCGCGCCGCCGAGCGCCACATCCTGATCCAGGGCCACGACAAGATGCGCGCGCTGGAGCGCGCCGTGGCCCTGGGCGACCCGACCCGCGCCCCGATCTGCGCGGTGCTCGAGGGCGCGACCGTGCATTACGCCGACTAGACCCACCCGGCCATACGCCCGGCCCGGCAGGAGGACGCCATGAACCCGACCCTCGAGGCCGTCACCGACCGCATCCGCGCCCGCTCCGCGCCCGCGCGGGCCGCCTATCTCGCCCGCGTCCAGCGGGCGGTGGAGGCGGGGCCCGCCCGCGCCCACCTCAGCTGCGGGAACATGGCCCATGTCACCGCCGCCATGGGCCCCGACAAGCTGCCCATCGCCGAGGAGCGGGGCGGCAACATCGGCATCGTCACCGCCTACAACGACATGCTCTCGGCCCATCAGCCGTTCGAGCGGTTCCCCGACCTGATCAAGGCCGCCGCGCGCGAGGCGGGCGGCACCGCGCAGGTCGCGGGCGGCGTGCCGGCGATGTGCGACGGGGTCACGCAAGGGCAGCCGGGGATGGAGCTCTCGCTGTTCTCGCGCGACGTGATCGCCCTGGCGGCCGGGGTGGCGCTGAGCCACAACTGCTACGACGCCACCATGTATCTGGGCGTCTGCGACAAGATCGTGCCGGGCCTGGTGATCGCGGCCGCCACCTTCGGCCACCTGCCGGCGATCTTCGCGCCGGCCGGGCCGATGCCCACCGGCATCTCCAACGACGAGAAGGCCAAGGTCCGCCAGCAGTTCGCAGCCGGCGAGATCAGCCGCGAGGCGCTGCTGAAGGCCGAGATGGCGGCTTACCATGGCCCCGGCACCTGCACCTTCTACGGCACCGCCAACACCAACCAGATGCTGATGGAGTTCATGGGCCTGCACCTGCCGGGCGCGAGTTTCGTGAACCCCAACACGCCCTTGCGCGACGCCCTGACCGCCGAGGCCGCGCGTCGCGCGCTGGCGATCACGGCGAAGGGGAACGAATTCACCCCGGTCTCCGAGGTGCTGGACGAGAAGGCCTTCGTGAACGGCATGGTGGGGCTGAACGCCACCGGCGGCTCGACCAACCTGGTGCTGCACCTGGTGGCGATGGCCCGTGCGGCGGGGGTGCTGATCGACTGGTCGGACATGGCCGAGATCAGCGCCGTCACGCCCCTGATGGCGCGCGTCTATCCCAACGGCATCGCCGACGTGAACCACTTCCACGCCGCCGGGGGCCTGGGCTGCATGATCGGCGAGCTGCTCTCGGCCGGCCTGCTGCACGAGGACGTCAAGACCGTCGCCGGCCCGGGCCTGAGCCGCTACACCGCCGAACCGAAGCTGGCGGGCGCCCGGGTGGCCTGGGAGAGCGGGGCGAGCGAGAGCCTCAACCGCGACATCATCCGCCCCGCCTCCGAGCCCTTCCAGAAGACCGGCGGCCTGCGGCTGCTGGGGGGGAACCTGGGCAAGGCGGTGATAAAGGTCTCGGCGGTGAAGCCCGAGAACCAGGTGATCGAGGCGCCGGCCCGCGTCTTCCACGACCAGGAGTCGGTGAAGGCCGCCTTCAAGGCCGGCGAGTTCGACCGCGACCTGATCGTGGTGGTCCGCTTCCAGGGCCCGAAGGCCAACGGCATGCCCGAGCTGCACAAGCTCACC
>CAXGVP010001008.1:0-1721 GCA_964013055.1 uncultured Albimonas sp. | reverse complement strand
ACGACGCGGTCTGGGAAGTAGGTGGAGTTGCCGCGCATCCGCGCCTCGCGGTCGAGGGGCGAGCCGGGGCGGACGTAGTGGGCGACGTCGGCGATGGCGACCCAGACGATATGGCCGCCGGGGTTCTCGGGGTCGGGGTCGGGCAGCGCGCAGACGGCGTCGTCGTGGTCGCGGGCGTCGGCCGGGTCGATGGTCACGAGGGGAAGATGCCGCAGGTCCTCGCGGCCCTTGAGGGACGTCACCGGCTGGGCGGCGGCGGCGGCCTCGGTCACCCGCTCGGGGAAGGCGTCGGGGATGCCCTGCTCGTGGATCGCGATCAGCGAGAAGCTTCGGGCGGAGCCGGGGGAGCCGAGGCGCTCCAGCACCCGCGCGCGGGGCAGCGCCAGTTCGCGGTTGCGGCGGATCTGGCCGATCTGCTCGGCCTCGATCAGCTCGCCGTTCTCGGCCTCGCCGGCGTCGCGGGCGGCGATCACCCATTCGCGCTGGTCGCCCTTGGAGACGGGGACCAGCCGGCCGCCGCCATCCGCGGCCTGGCGGAAGATGCCGAGGATCTTGCGCGGGCCGGCGCCGATCTTCTTGATCACCTTGCCGGTGTAGCCGTGATCCTCGCCGTGCACCGGGGTCACGCGGGTCAGCAGGCGGTCGCCGGGGCCGGGCGCGGGGCCGCGCGAGCCGGGCTGGATCAGCACCTTCGGCGCGGGCTCGTCGCGGTCCCAGTCCTGGGGCGTGGCGAAGAGGTCGCCGTTGTGGTCGGGCTCTCCCACCACCAGCACCGCCACGGGGGGCAGGTGGCCGGGAGGCGCGAAACTCTTGCCGGGGCGCTTCTCGATCACGCCCTCCTCGGTCAGCTCGCGCAGCATGTCTTTCAGCTGCACGCGCTCCCCCCCCTTCAGGCCGAAGGCGCGCGCGAGGTCGCGCTTGCCCGACTTGTCGGGGTTCTGGCGGATGAAATCGGCGAGGGCGTCTTTGTCGGGGAGTCGGCTCATCAGCGGGCCGCTATCACGGACCGGGCCGCTCGGCCAGCGAAACGAAGAAGCCGGCGATCAGGAGGGTGGCGTCGGGGGCGCCCTCCGGGGCGGGGGGACCGAGGCGGTCGCCGTCGCGTCCCTGCTCCGGCGCGCCGGGCCAGCGGTGGCCCATGCGCTGGATCCGCCACTGCAGGATCGGCGCCTGGCAGGCGAACCAGATGCGCTTGCGGCCGAGGCCTGCGGGCAGCGTCTCGTCGCGCGGCGCGCGGCAGTCGTTGAGCGCCACCAGCGACGACATCGTGCGGTCGACCGAGGCCAGCGCCCCGGCGCCCACCTTGCGGTCGGAGCGCGCCTGCCCGCCGTAGTAGGGGACGGCGGGGTCCTCGGTCCCGTTGAACGCCAGGATCGGGGTGGGCAGGCCGAGGCCGCAGTGCAGCGAGGCGGGCCAGGAGGCGCCGACGATGGCCGCCCCCATCGCCAGCCCCGGCGCCTCGCACAGCATCCGCAGCACCATCGCCCCGCCCTCGCCGAAGCCGGCGAGGACGATGCGGGTGGGATCGGCGAGGCCCTGCTCGGCGAGGCTTTCCACCAGCCGGCGCAGGAAATCCACGTCGGGCATGCGCACCGCCTCGCCGCCGTCGACCCGGCGGCGGCCGGCGTTCCAGGTCCGCTCGGCGCCTTCGGGATAGACGCGCAGCCAGGCGTCGAGCGGCTCGGCGCGGTCGAATGCGGCCCGCGCGCGGACCTGGCGGG
>CAXGVP010001007.1:0-1724 GCA_964013055.1 uncultured Albimonas sp. | reverse complement strand
TGTCGATGGTCCCCCGCCCCTCGCGCATCGCCTTGAGGCCGGTGGCGCGATACAGCAGCCCGGTGTCGAGATGCGCGAACCCGTAGCGGGCGGCCAGCGCGCGCGACAGCGTGCCCTTGCCCGCGGCGGCGGGGCCGTCGATGGCGACGATGAAGCTCATGCCCTGGGGCTCATGGCGCGGACTCCCGGATCGCAGCGGGGGGGAAGGGGGCGGCTCACGCATCCTCGGTCTCGCCGATCCGGGCGCCGAGGCGCGCCATCAGCGGGCGGAAGTCGGGGAACGAGGTCGCGATCGGCCCGCCGTCGTCGACCGAAACCGGCTGTTTCGAGGCGAGCCCCCCGACCAGGAACGACATGGCGATGCGGTGGTCGAGGTGGGTCGCGACCGTGCCCCCGCCCGGCATGCCGCCGGCGCCGAGACCGTGGACGGCGAGGCTGTCCTCGGTCTCCTCGACGCGCACGCCGCAGGCCTCGAGGCCGCGGGCCACCGCGTCGATGCGGTCGCTCTCCTTCACCCGCAGCTCGCCGATGCCGCGCATCACGGTCTTGCCCTCGGCGAAGGCGGCGACGACGGCGAGCACCGGGTACTCGTCGATCATCGAGGGGGCGCGCTCGGGCGGGACCTCGACGCCGGTCAGGGTCGAGAAGCGGGCGACGACGTCGGCGGTCGGCTCGCCGCCCTCCTCGCGGGCGTTCTCCAGGGTCAGGTCGGCGCCCATCTCCTGCAGCGTCGCGATCAGGCCGGTGCGGGTGGGGTTCATGGCGATGCCGGGCAGGCGGACCTCCGATCCCTCGACGATCAGCGCGGCGCAGATCGGGAAGGCGGCCGAGGACGGGTCGCGCGGGACCGCGAGGGTCCGCCCGGTCAGCTCCGGCTGGCCGGTGAGGCGGATGCGCCGGCCGCCCCCGGGCAGGGCCTCGGTCTCGACCGAGGCGCCGAAGCCGGTCAGCATCCGCTCGGTATGGTCGCGGGTGGGCTCGGGTTCGATCACCTCGGTGATCCCGGGGGCGTTGAGGCCGGCGAGCAGGACGGCGGACTTCACCTGCGCGGAGGGCATCGGCAGGCGGTAGCAGACGGGGACCGGGTCGGCGGCGCCGGTCAGCACCAGCGGCAGGCGCCCGCCCCTGCGGCCGCGCGATTCGGCGCCGAAGAGGGCGAGCGGCTCGGTGATGCGGCCCATCGGGCGCTTGCGCAGGGAGGCGTCGCCGGTGAAGCAGGCCGAGATCGCGGTGGTGGCCATCGCGCCCATGATCAGGCGCACGCCGGTGCCGGCGTTGCCGCAGTCGATGACGTCCTCGGGCTCGGCGAAGCCGCCGACGCCGACGCCGCGCACCCGCCAGGCGCCCGGGCCGGTGCGCTCGACCTGGGCGCCGAAGGCGGCCATGGCGTTGGCGGTGCCGATCACATCCTCGCCTTCCAGCAGGCCGGAGATCCGGGTTTCGCCCAGCGACAGGGCGCCGAAGATCAGGGCGCGGTGGGAGACGGACTTGTCGCCGGGGATGACGGCCTCGCCGCGCAGCGGGCCGCTGGCGCGGGCGGTCAGGGGAGTGTGCTGGCCGTGGGCGGACATGGGCGGGCTCCGTTCGAGGTCGCGGAACGCCTAGACGATCCCGGCCGTTCCGTCCACCGGCCGGCGTCCCGCGCGAGCTTCGGCGGCGCCGCGACGACGCTCGCGCCCTTGGCCGGCGTCCGGCTCGCGGCGCAGACCGGCGTTGCACCGGGG
>CAXGVP010001006.1:0-1734 GCA_964013055.1 uncultured Albimonas sp. | reverse complement strand
CGATCTCGCGGGTGTGGCAGGCGGCGCAGGTCATGCCCAGCACCTCCTCCCCGTCCAGCACCGCGTCGGTGAAGCCCACCGGCAGCGCGTCCGGATCGTAGAGGTCGGCGAGGAACCCGAACCGCGCCAGCCCGTCGTCGAGGAACCCCGGCCCCTCGGCCGCGCCGTCGACGCGCAGCGCCCGCGCCCAGGCCATCGGGATCAGCGCCGAGCCCTGGTCGAGGCGGCTCCACTCCCGCCGCAGCTCGGGCGACCAGCCGTCGCCCTGGTCGAGCATGTAGGTCCCCGGCCCCGCCCGCGGCCCCTCGGCCGAGGGCGCCAGTCCCAGCGCCAGCGCCGCCGCGGCCCCCGCCGCCAGCAGCGCCAGCCTCCGCCGGCCCCGCGCCGGCCTGCGCCCCGTCGCCCGGGTCTCGATCCCCGCCGCGCCGGCGCCCTGTCGCCCCGTCGCCCGGCTCCCGGTCCCCGCCGCGCCGGCGCCCTGTCTTGCCTCGGTCATTGCACCCCTCCCTGCGTCGCGCCCGGCGCTCGACTTCCGCCCGGCATCCGCCCTATCGTCTCGTCATCCGACACGCGCCGCGCGCTCCACCCGCGCGGCGCGCCCTCATCTCTTTCCCGTCGCCCCGCCCACAGGACCCTCAGACATGCCGGCCCCGCGCGAGCGATCTTCCAGGCGCCGACGCCACCTGACCATACTGTTCTCCGACCTGTGCGGCTCGGTCCGGCTGTCGTCCACGCTCGAGGCGGAGGTCTTCGCCGACCTGGTGCGCGCTGTCTGGACCGTGCACGAGCGGCTGGTGACCGCCCTGGGCGGGCGCATCTTCGACCTGCACGGCGACGGCATCCTGGCCGGCTTCGGCCACCCCAGCCCGTCCGAGGACGACGCCCGCCGCGCGCTGGACGCGGCCCTGGCGCTGCATGCCTCCACCGACGAGATCGCCGCCCTCGCCCCCGGCGTGCCGGCCGAGCGGGTGCGCCTGCACATCGGCGTCCACTCCGGCCAGGTGCTGGTCGACGAGGGACCCGGCGGCGCGGGCCTGAGCCTGTTCGGCCAGCCGGTGAACATCGCCGCCCGCCTCTCCGACCGGGCCGAGGCGGGCGAGACCCTGGTCTCGGAGGCCGCGCTGGGCCCGGTGCGGCGCTTCTACGACTGCTCCGCCCCGAGCGCGCTGCAGCTGCAGGGCGTGACCGCGGCGATCCCCTGCGTGCAGGTCCGCGGCCGCCGCCGCCCGGCGCTGGAGCGGGAGCCGAAGTACCGCGGCTCGATCCGCCGCCTGGTCGGGCGCGAGGCCGAGATGGCCCAGCTGCGCGAGATCTTCTCCCCCGCCGGCCTGCGCCGCGGCGCGGCCGCCGCGATCCTGGGCGAGGCCGGCGCCGGCAAGTCGCGCCTGCTCGACGAACGGCTGGGCGAGCTTGCCCCCGCGTCGCCCGCCGCCGAGGTCCCCTCCGCCGGGCCCCGGCCCGAGATCCACCGCGGCGTCTGCGAGCGGTTCCTGGGCGCCGAGCCGTTCCAGCCCTTCGTCCAGATGCTCCGCCGACTGGGCCCCGAGGCCGCGCAGGACGCGCCCCCGGCCGAGCGCGCGGCGCTGGACCGGCTGCTGGCGCCCGGCGCCTCCGGGGCGGCGGGCGGCGGCGTCCTGGCGGCCGCCGGCATCTCGGCCGAGGCGCTGGGCATCGACCTGATGTCCACCGCGATCGCCGGCGTCTTCGCCCGGCGCGCGGCGGCCGCGCCGCAGT
>CAXGVP010001005.1:0-1737 GCA_964013055.1 uncultured Albimonas sp. | reverse complement strand
CATCGTCGGCGGCCACACCAACACGCTGCTGTCGAACACCAACGACCGCGCCGAGGGCCCCTATCCCACCTGGGTCGACGGCCCCGACGGCGGCCGCACCGCGGTGCTGTCGGCCTATGCCTACGGCAAGTACCTCGGCAAGCTCGAGGCCGTCTTCGACGACGAGGGCAAGCTGACCGACGCCACCGCCGGCGAGCCGGTGCTGATGGACGCCTCCATCGCCGAGGACATGCAGGTCAAGGGCCGCATCGAGGAGCTGGCCGAGCCGCTCCAGCAGATCCGCGAGAAGGTGGTCGCCCAGACCGACCAGCCCATCGGCGGCGACCGCGCGGTCTGCCGCGCCGAGGTCTGCGAGATGGGCGTGCTGGTCGCCGACGCGATGCTCGACCGGGTGAAGGACCAGGGCATCGACGTGGCCATCGCCAACGGCGGCGGGCTTCGCGCCTCGATCGACGCGGGCGAGGTGACCATGGGCGAGGTGCTGACGGTGCTGCCGTTCCAGAACACGCTCGCCACCTTCCAGCTGACCGGCGCCGGCATCGTCGAGGCGCTGGAGAACGGCGTCAGCCAGGTCGAGGAGGGCGCCGGGCGCTTCCCGCAGATCTCGGGCATGAGCTTCGTGTGGGATCCCGCGCAGCCCGCCGGCTCGCGCATCGTCTCGGTCGAGGTGGCGGGCGAGGCGCTGGACCCCGAGAAGGTCTACGGCGTGGTGTCGAACAACTACATGCGCTCGGGCGGCGACGGCTACGCGGTCTTCGCCGAGAAGGGGACCGAGGCCTACGACTACGGCCCCGACCTCGCCGACGTGGTGGCCGAGTACCTGGCCGCGAACGCCCCCTACACGCCGCATGTGGACGACCGCATCTCGAAGAAATGAGCCTCGCGGCCGCGCCCGGTTGACGGGCCGCGGCCCGCCGGGCGATGGGGAACGGGGCCGGCCTTCGGGCCGGCCCTTCGCATTCGCAGGGGGAAGCGTGCAGGACAGATCGGCGCCGCAGGACCCGTTCGCCCCCGACTGCGCCCGCTGCGCGGCGCTGTGCTGCGTGGCGCTGGCCTTCGACCGCTCGGATCTCTTCGCCTTCGACAAGCCGGCGGGAGAGCCCTGCCGCCACCTCGCCGGCCACGCCTGCACCATCCATCCGCGGCTGGAGGACGAAGGCTTCGGCGGCTGCGTGCGCTACGACTGCCTCGGCGCCGGCCAGGCGGTGGTGCAGGAGGTCTTCGCGGGCCGCAGCTGGCGCGACGAGCCCGCCCTCCTGGCCCCGATGATGGACGCCTTCCGCGCCCTGCGCCGGGTCCGCGACCTCGCGCAGCTGCTGCACGCCGCCGCCCGCCTGCCCCTCCCGCCGGAGACCGCGGCCCGCCGCGCCGCCCTCGTCGCCGCCCTGTTCCCGCCCGAGGGCTGGACCGCCGAGGCCCTGGCCGCGTTCGGGACCGGCCCCCTCCCCGCCGAGATCGCCACGTTCCTGCGCACCCTTCGCGACGCCGTCCCCCGCCGCTGACCTGGTCCGCCGCCCCCCGCCGCACCGCCCGGGGCCGGCGCCCCCGGACGCCCTCGCCCCCTTTCGCGCCCGGCCGCCTCCCCGCCGAAAGCGACGCCTCCCCGCCCCTCGCATCCGGCCCGGCTCCGCCGCTCCCCAGGCGCGCCCTCCGCCCGACGCGCCCCGGCGCGACCTCCGCCAGCCCTCGCAAAGCGCCTGTTCTCCGGAGCCGTCTCTCGCTGATGCCGATCAGAGC
>CAXGVP010001004.1:0-1741 GCA_964013055.1 uncultured Albimonas sp. | reverse complement strand
GAGGCTGTCGCATGAATCTGCAGGTGATCGGGCGCGCCTGAGGCGGGTTTATGCCTGATCAGGGATGATTAAGTATGGTCGTGAATGTGCGTTCGGGTGATCGGGATCAGGGGTTTCTGCTGCCGCCGTCGGTGCGGGATTGGTTGCCGGAGGATCATCTGGCGTTCTTCGTGATCGATGTGGTCGCGGAGTTGGATCTGACGGCGTTCTACGCCGCGTTCCGCGCCGACGGGCGCGGCGGGGCCGTCTACGACCCGGAGATGATGCTCGGTGTGCTGATCTACGCGTACTGCACCGGGGAGCGCTCCTCCCGTCGGATCGAGAAGCGCCTGGTCGAGGACGTCGCCTACCGGGTGATCGCGGTGAACCAGTCCCCCGATCACGCGACGTTGGCGCGGTTCCGGGCGCGTCACCAGGACGCGATCGCAGGGCTGTTCTCCCAGGTCCTCGGGCTCTGCGTGAAGGCCGGGCTGGTGGACGCAGGACTGGTCGCGATCGACGGGACGAAGATCGAAGCGGACGCGTCGTACTTCGCCAACCGCACCCGCGACGAGCTGGCAGCTGCGGTCCTGGCCGAGGCGGCCGCCACCGACGCCGCGGAGGACGAGCAGCTCGGGGATCGCTCGGGGTCCGAGCTGCCGGACGACTGGGCCGGCGGGCAGGGTCGGCGGGGCCGGATCCGGGCGGCGCTGGCAGAGCTGGAGGGTCAGCCGGCGCGGGACTACGAGGCGCGGGTCGCGGAGCGGGCGGCGAAGGAAGCCGCCACCGGGAAGGGTCTGAGAGGGCCGAAGCCGTTGAAGGAGCCGGCGCGGCGGGCGCTGCCGCGGAGGGCGAACACGACCGATCCGCACTCGCGGATCATCGCCACCAATGGCGCAGGGGTGATGCAGGGCTATAACGCCCAGACCGCCGCGACGACGGGGCAGATCGTCGTGGCCGCGGAGGTCACAGCGACCGCGAACGACCAGCCCCACTTCATCCCGATGACCCAAGCAGTCATGGAGAACCTCGCCGAGACCGGCGCCGGGAAGGTCGGCACGTTCGTCGCGGACGCGGGATATTGGACGGCAGCCAGCGGCACTGCCGACGTCGGCGCGGACGTGTTGATCGCGACGCGGAAACCGGCCTGGCGTCGAGGCGAGACCCCCGATGATGACAAGCTCGCCATCCTGGCGAAGGTGAACCGCGGGGAGCTGTCCCTGCGGCAGGCCGGGGACATCCTCGGCGTCTCCTACACCTGGGTTAGAGACATGACCAAACGCTACTTCGGCAAAGACGGGCCACGGCAAGCCCGCACCGCCCAACCCGAACCCGACGAATGGATGCCCGTGATCGAGAAGCTCGCCCGAGGAGAGATCTCCCAGCGGGCCGCGATCGACGAACTCCAGGTCTCCCAGGGGCGGGTCAAGGCCATGCTCGCCCACGTCCGAGGCGAAGGTGTCGAGCCGGAGATCGCCCGCCGGGCCATGGACGCCAAGCTCGCCACCGAAACAGGGTCAGAGGCCTACCGGAAACGGCAGCACAGCATCGAACCCGTCTTCGGAAACGTCAAAGCCAACCTCGGCTACCGACGCTTCACACGACGAGGAATGCCCGCCGTCCACGCAGAATGGCGGCTGATCTGCAGCGCCCACAACCTCCTCAAACTCCGCACCGCGACCACCGCCTGAACGACGGGGCCACCCAGCCCCGCCGCCCCGGCTCATCCGGACCCATGCAGATTCATGCGACAGCCTCCGCT
>CAXGVP010001003.1:0-1746 GCA_964013055.1 uncultured Albimonas sp. | reverse complement strand
GACGGGCGCGGCGCGTGGGGCGAGGGCTTGCCCGCGGCGCGGGGCCGGCCGGTCTCCGGGCCGAACCCAAGACCGGGGCGGGCGTGGCCCCGGGCGCAACGGCCGCCCTGCGCCGCGGGCGAGGCGCCGGGCCTGGCGCGGCGGTCGACGCGGCGCCTTCGGGGCGCGCGCCGGCGTCGGGACGCCGGGGGCGGGTCGGGACGGGCAGGGCCTTGGGGGCGCCGGGCGGGGCGGGGCATCCGGGGCGGGTCATCGCATTTCATTCCGGGCGGCATCACGGGCCGTCATGGGGCGGGCGGAAAGCGCTTCCTTTCCAACGCCCTCCTGCCGCATCCGCCGGCCGTGCGCCGCCCTCCGGCGCCGCTGCGCGGGCCCCGCGGCGGCGGCGGCCCTTCCGGCCTCCGCGTTTTGGCGCTAGCGATTCCCGCTGCGCCGCATCCTCCGCGACGCGAACCCGACGCCCCCGCCGGACCCTCTCCCGGCGCTTGCCCTTGCAGGAGACCCGCCATGTCGCTCGCCAACGGTCGGCATTTCCTGGCCATTCCCGGCCCCTCCGTGATGCCCGACCGGGTGCTGAACGCCATGCACCGCGGCGCCCCCAACATCTACGAGGGCGCCATCGTCGACCTCGTCGACGGGCTCGGCGACGACCTGCGCAAGGTGGCGCGCACCCGCGACGCGGGCGTCGCCATCTACACCTGCAACGGCCACGGCGCCTGGGAGGCGGCGATCGCCAACCTGTTCTCGAAGGGCGACCGGATCCTGACCCTCGACTGCGGCCGCTTCGCCGAGGGCTGGGCCCAGACCGCGCAGGGCATGGGCGTCGACGCCCAGGTGGTGATGACCGGCGACCGCGGCCCCGTCCCGCCCGAGCAGCTCGAGGCGCTGCTGCGCGCCGACACGGCCCACGAGATCAAGGCGGTGATGGTGGTGCAGGTCGACACCGCCTCCTCGGCCTGCAACGACATCGCGGCCCTGCGGAAAGCCATCGACGCCGCCGGCCACCCGGCGCTGTTCCTCGTCGACTGCATCGCCTCGCTGGGCTCGGAGGTCTTCGAGTTCGACGCCTGGGGCGTGGACGTGATGGTCGCGGGCTCCCAGAAAGGCCTGATGACGCCGCCGGGCCTCGCCTTCTGCTTCGTCGGGCCCAAGGCCTGGGAGCATCGGGGCGACCTCGTCTCGGTCTACTGGGACTGGCGCCCGCGCATCCGCCCCGAGATGCCCTACCAGCGCTTCGGCGGCACCGCGCCGACCCACCACCTCTTCGGCCTGCGCGAGGCGCTGGACATGCTGCTCGAGGAGGGGATCGAGGCCGCCTGGGCCCGCCACCGCGCCATCGGCGACGCAGTGCGCGCCGCCGTCGCCGGCTGGTCCGAGGGGATGGACGACGGCCCGATGGCGTTCAACGTCGCCGACCCCGCCCACCGCTCCAACGCCGTGACCACCATCCTCACCCGCGGGTTCGAGCCGAAGAAGCTCCGCGCCCTGTGCGAGACCGAGATGAACGTGACGCTGGGCATTGGCCTCGGCCGCTTCGCGCAGACCTCGTTCCGGATCGGCCACATGGGCTGGGTGAACCCGCCGATGATCATGGGCGTGCTGGGCGCGGTCGAGACCGCGCTCGACGCGATGGAGGTGCCCCACGGCCCCGGCCTCGCGGCCGCCGCCCGTCTCCTTCTCGCCGCCGAAAGCGCCGCCGCCACGGTTATCGAATTCGCCTCCCGGACCGGCACTCCCGTCAGCACC
>CAXGVP010001002.1:0-1752 GCA_964013055.1 uncultured Albimonas sp. | reverse complement strand
TGGAGGTCCGCGGCGGCGAGCCCCTGGCGGTGCTGGACCTCGGCCGCGACCTGCTGCTCCTTGGCGCCGACCTCTCGATCCGTATCGTCGGCGGCGGCGAGGACGGGCATGAGGGCGCGCTCGGGGACTGGTCCCTGCTGGGCTGATCCCCCGCGCGCCCCCCGCGGAACGGAGGGCGCATGACGCGCACGGTGCTGATCACGGGATGCTCCAGCGGCATCGGGCTGGACATGGCGCGCACGCTGGCCGCGCGGGGCTGGCGGGTTCTCGCCGCCTGCCGCAAGCCCGAGGACGCGGAGCGGCTGGCGGCGGAAGGGCTCGAGACGCTGGTGCTCGACTACGCCGACGCCCAGAGCGTGGCGCAGGCCGCCGCCGAGACGCTGGCCCGCAGCGGCGGCCGGCTGGACGCGCTGGTCAACAACGGCGCCTTCGCGATCCCCGCCCCGCTGGAGGACATCCCGCGCGAGGGGATGCGCGAGATCTTCGAGACCAACCTGATCGGCTGGCACGACCTGACCCGCCGCCTGCTGCCCGCCCTGCGCGAGAGCCGGGGGCGGGTGGTCAACGTCTCCTCGGTGCTGGGGTTCCTGTCGCTGCGCTATCGCGGCGCCTACAACGCCACCAAGTTCGCGCTCGAGGGCTGGTCCGACGCCCTGCGCCGGGAGCTGGAGGGACCCGAGAGCCCCGCCCCCGGCTGCCGCGTCGTGCTGGTCGAGCCCGGGCCGATCCGCTCGGCCTTCCGGCGCAACTCGCTGATCGCCTCCCGCCGCTGGGCGGTGCGGGAGGGCTCGGCCTGGGCCCGCGCCTGGGACGAGAAGATCCTGCCGCGGCTGGAGGCGGAGGAGAGCAAGACCTCCGCCCGCTTCGAGCTCGGCCCCGAGGCGGTCACCGCCCGCGTCGTGCATGCGCTGGAGGCCACGCGCCCCCGGGCGCGCTATTTCGTGACCGTGCCGACCTGGGTCGCGGCGCTGGCGCGGCTGGCGCCGACCCGGCTTCAGGACCGGCTGTTCCGCGGCGACCACTGAGCGCCTCCGCCCGCCGGGGTTGCGGCGCGTCCACGCGGCACGGTGGCGCCCGGGCGGCTCTGCATTAGGTAGTGGTCCGATCAAGGAGGACCGATCATGGGTCAAGCTCTTCTGTGGATCGCGCTGATCGCGTGCCTGGCGGTGCTGGGCATCCTGCTGTTCGGCGTGGGCAGCTTCGCCAAGGGCGGAGACTTCAACCGCAAGTACGCCAACAAGATCATGCAGCTCCGCCTGCTGGCGCAGGCCGTCGCGGTGGTGCTGATCCTGATCGCCGTGGCGGCGCTGCGCTCGGGCAACTGAGCGGCGCGACGAGGAAGGCGATTCGAAACCGAGGGGGGATGCACGCCCGATGGTGGTGCTGAACAAGATCTACACGCGCACCGGCGACAAGGGCACGACGGCGCTGGGCGACGGGAGCCGCCGGCCCAAGCACGACCTGCGGGTCGAGGCCTACGGCACCGTCGACGAGACCAACGCCACGGTGGGCCTCGCGCGCCTGCACGCAGAAGGCGAGATGGACGCGGCGCTGGCCCGCATCCAGAACGACCTCTTCGACCTGGGCGCCGACCTCTGCCGGCCCGACCCGGACAAGGACGCCGAGGCGAAATGGCCCGTGCTGCGCATGGACCAGTCCCAGGTCGACCGGCTGGAGGCGGAGATCGACGCGATGAACGCCGACCTCGAGCCGCTGCGCATCGGCGACGACCTGCGCGACGGCGAACCCAGC